>JAGUXS010000028.1 GCA_020061725.1 Patescibacteria group bacterium
TATACAAAATTGTAATTGATAATTTGGACAAGGGGCATCAGCCTCAGTGCAAGCGGTTGTTCCATTTGTTTGGGTTGAAATGTACTTATAACTATTTTTTGCTACACTACAAGCAGCAGTATCAAATGGAGTCGGCGCAGTTGGCACTACTGCCATTGTAGTACCGATGGCTGAGAGTGTCTTTCCTCCTGTTGTACTTTCTACAACATAACCACCATTTTCATTAAAATACATTTCTAAAGCAGTTTGCATTTGTTTAATATCGGCAATTCTTTTAGCATCTCTAGCTTTTTGTCTAGCACCAGTTAAAGAAACAATAGCGATGGTGGACAATAAAGCGATAATGGCGATAACGACTAACAACTCAATTAATGTAAAACCTTTTTTATTTTTTAACATTTTCTCACCCCCTTTCGTGATTAGCTTTTTAACTTATTAAAAATAATAAAAATTATTTACTTTTTAAAATTAAATCAATTTCAATTCCAGTGATTTTTAATTTAAAAATTGAAAATTTTACCCCTCGGCCTTTTGGATTTTCTTAGAAATAATTCCTACAAAATATATAAATAAACTTAAATTTAATTAGCAAAAGATGGAGGGTTAATAGAAATTAAAAAATAGAAATTAGAAATTATTTTTTATTTTTATTCTATCACAAATTATATTATTTTAAATACTTTATCCACAGTTAAAATTGTGTAGTAACATTATACATCGGCATAATTATTGCCGCAACCATTACACCGACAGCGCCGCCTAATAATAAGATAACCAAAGGCTCAATTAAAGCGGTTAAATTACTAACTATATTATCTATTTCTCGAGAATAAAACTCGGCTATTTTATTTAAAACGCTATCTAATTTTCCTGTTTTTTCTCCGATACTCATCATTTGAGTCACTAAAGACGGAATAACTTTACTTTGTTCAAAAGCAGTGATAATTGGATGACCGTCTTCTATTTCTTTTAATGTTGCTAAAATTAAATCTTTATAAATAACATTTCCGACTAAATCGGCAATTATTTTTAATCCTTGATTAAGAGGAATTCCTCCGACAATAAGAGAGGCCAATCCTCGAGAAAATCGAACCAAATAAATTTTTTGGTTTAATTTTCCAAATACTGGTAATTTTAATTTTAAAAAATCCCACAGTCTTCTCCCGTCTAAAGTTTGAATATAACTTTTTGTTCCGATTGCAATACCAGTAATCACAATGCCAAAAAGCCACCAATAATTTTTTAAAGCATTAGTTGTAAAAATTAAAATTTGAGTTGGCAAGGGCAGTTTAGTTCCGGATTGTATAATAACTTCGGTCAATTTTGGAACGACAAAAATCATCATTATTATTCCAACAACTATCAATCCTATCACAACAAAAATTGGATAAATCATCGCTCCTTTAATCTTGTTGATTAAATCAAAATTTTTTTCTTCCTGATCCGCCAAATAATTTAAAGCTTGATCTAATTGTCCGGAAGTTTCTCCAGACCGAACCATATTTATAAAAAAATTAGAAAATACATTTGGAAATTTAGCCAATGCTTGAGAAAATTTTTCTCCGCCATTAACATCTTCGGTTATTCCAGAAAGAATTATTTTAAAAGCCGGACTTGGGGCTTGTTTAATTAAAATTCTTAAAGCTTGAACAATCGGCAACCCCACTGTAACCATAACAGCTAATTGTCTGGAAAAAACAACAATATCTTTTAATTTTACTTTATTTAAAAAAGGAATATTTAAATTTTTTCCCCAAACTACTTCTTTTTCTTTTTCTTTTAAAGATAAAATAATTAAATTTTTTTCAACTAAAATAGCGCTCGCCATTTCTTCATTGGGCGCTTCTATTACCCCTTCTTTAAATTCTTCTTGTAAAGTTTTAGCTCGATACTGAAAAAGCATATGAATGCAAAATTATGAATGTAAAATGTAGAATTAAAATGCAAATTTAGGAATTTTCCTTTGATCTTTTAATTATTGTAACAAAAATTTTAATTATTTCTTCATTTTCTTCTAAAAGTTTTTTAATTTGTTTTTGATTTAAAATTTCTGAACAAGTAAGTATTTTAATCCAATAATAAGTTTCTCGAGCTTCTTTTAATGCAATATTTATACTATGTATAAAATCTTTTCTAGAAACTGCTGATTGCGCTTCTTCTATATTTGCTCCAATTGATGTTCCTGAACGTACGACTTGATTTGCTATTGCATAACCTGAAGGTGTTTTAGGAAGAGCATTTGTCATTTTTATCACTCTAACTCCAAATTTAAAAACTCTATCTCTAATGTTATTTTTGTAATTCTGCATAATTATAAATTAAGAATTCTAATTTTGAATTCTAAATTCTGAATTCTGAATTTAATTTATAGAATTCTCTCTGCCATATTTTTTAGATTTTCCATATCAATCGCGTGGCATAGGGCTTCTTCTAAAGAAATTTTTGCGTTTCTAACTAATTGAGCCAAACATCTATCCATACTAATCATTCCTTCGGCTTGACTGATTTGCAAAATGCTATTTATTTGTTTTATTTTCCCCTCTTTAATAAGATTTTTTATCGATAAATTATTAATTAATATTTCATAAGCCAAAATTCTTTTCTTGTTTAAAGAAGGAATTAATTTTTGATTAATAATTCCCGCTAAATTATTCGCTAACATTTCTTGAATTTTTTCTTTTTCAGACGAAGGAAAAAAATTTATTATTTTTTCTATTGTCTGATAAACTTGCTCCGCTTCTAAAATAATAAAAATCAATCTTCCGCCTTCAATTAATTTGAAAATTTTAGAAAAAACTTCTTTATTTATTATTTGAGAAACAAAAACTATATCAACATCTTTATCGCTAATTAACTCTAATCCTTCAATAAAAGAATTAACATCTGTTTTAACTTCTCTTTGTTCAATAATGCTTTGATTATTAATAAAAATATATTCAATTGGTTCTTCTAGGGTAAAAATATTTTTTTTCTTTGTTTTATTTATTGTTTCAAACATGCTAATTAAACTAGTGGTTTTTCCTGAATCAAACGGGCCGCTAATAACAACCAATCCTTTCCTTAGCGTTAAGAATTTTTCTATTGATTTAATTGGCAAACCTAAATCTGAAAAATTTTTTATATTCGGAGAAATATATCTAAAAACCGCTCCCAAAAAACCTTTTTGATAATAAATACTTATTTTAAATCGTAATTTTTGATCAAAAGAATGAGCGATCACCAATTGTTTGTCTTGTTCTAATCTCTCTTTTTGTTTAGGAGTTAAAAAAGAGGCAATCACTCCTTTTATAAAATCTGGGGTTAAAATTTCTTGATCTTCTAAAATAGTTAATTCGCCTTCAATTCTCAAAGCTGGAGGAGTGCCTACAGTTAAATGCAAATCAGAACCCCTTCTTTCAACGACAGTGATTAATAATTTATTAAAAATAATAGTCTGAGCGGTTTGCATAAGAATAATGTAAAATGTAAAAATCAAAATGTAAAATGATAAATTAAAATTCAAAAAATAAAAAACACAATTATAATTTTCAAATTCCAATTTTCAATTTTCAATCAATTTAAATCCTAATTTTTAAACTTTAATGCATTAATGTTGTGTTTTTTATTTTTTGTTTGAAAATTTTAATTCATTGGGATTTTATTAAAAATTGGAGCTTAAAAATTAAAAATTATTTTTATTTTTAATATATTTATTTTTTCTTTTTGCATTGTCATTTTTCATTTTGACTTTTAATTTTTCCATTTTTAGTCTTCTGTTACTGCCCAAATTTCTTCTAAAGAAGTCTGACCTAAAAGAACTTTTAACAATCCATCTTGTTTTAGAGTAACAAAATTTTGTTTTTTTAATTCTTCTTTAAAATTTAACATTTCTTTTTCCGCTCTGATTATTTTTTCTCTCATTGCGTTTGTGATATTTAATACTTCGGAAATAGCTATTCGTCCTTGATACCCGGTATTTTTGCAATAAATACAACCTTTTGCGCGATAAATTTTTAATGGTTTGTTCAAATTTACTCCTTTTGGTATAACTTCTTTTGAGAGATCGCTTAAATCGGATAAAATTTTATTTTCTTCTTCTGAAGATAGAGAAACCCGTTCTTTACAATTTTTACAAAGTCGACGGACTAAACGTTGGGCGATAATTATATTTAAAACATTAGCCAATAAAAATGGTTTTGCTTTCATATCAATTAAACGAGGAATCGCGCCAAACGCGTCATTGGTGTGTAAAGTGGAAAGAACAAAATGTCCGGTTAATCCGGCATGAATTACCAATTCTGTTGTTTCGTCGTCTCTAATTTCTCCGACCATAATAATGTCCGGATCTTGTCGTAAAAGAGTTCTAAGCCCTGAAGCAAAAGTAAAACCCAAAGCAGATCTTGTTTGAGATTGATTAACCCCCTTAACAAAATATTCAATTGGATCTTCTAAAGTAGAAATATTGATTTTTTCATTATTTAGCATGCTTAAAAGAGCAAAAAGCGTGGTAGATTTTCCGCAACCAGTCGGTCCGGTAACTAAAAGAATTCCATGCGGTTTTTTAATATTATTTTCAATAAGTTTTATTTTATCCTTAAAAAACCCCAATTGATCTAAAGTAAAAACTTTATTGCTAGTGTCTAAAACCCTAATCACCGCTTTTTCATTATCCATTAATGGCAAAATAGAAATACGAAAATCAATAAATTGTCCTCCCATCTTTAATCTTATTCTTCCGTCTTGAGGAATTCTAGTTTCATCAAGTTTTAAATTAGCCATAACTTTAATTCTTGAAATAATGGCCGAATGAATATCTTTAGGTAGAACAAGAGAGGTATGTAAAATTCCATCCATTCTATATCGAACTCTTGTTTCATCCGCTGTTGGTTCAATATGAATGTCCGAAGCTAATCCTTCAACAGCGTGTTTAAAAATAACAGAAACAACTTTTGAAATTGGAGCCCCTTGATACATTTCATCTTCGGAAAACTTTTTTTCTTCTTCTTTTTTTACCACTTTAAGTTCCTCGGCTGTTTGTAGAGCCTCTTTTATTTCAGTAGTTAAATTAGAATATTGAGTTAAACAATACTCTAAACTTTTTGAATCAGTAATATAATATTCAACTTTTAAATTATTTTCTCTGGCTATAAATTCAATTACTTCTTGAGCTTTAAAATCATCAGGGTTAATCATGGCAATTTTTATTTTTTTATCATCTTTTTCAAAAACAACCATTCTATAATTTTTTGCCAAATCTTCAGAAATAACCCTAAAACAATTCCTTTTAATTTTTTCCCCTAGCAATTCAATGCTTGAAATATTTAATAATTTGCTTTTTACTTTTATCAAATCTTTTTCTGAAATTATTTTTTTTTCTTGAATAATTTCTTCTATGGTTTGTTCGGTCTCTTGTTCTTTTTTTTGTTGTAAATCTAACCCTTGCTCTTCATTAATTAATTTTTCTTTAAATAATAAATTTATTAAATTGTCTTCAAAAATTGGCATAAAAATTAAAAGCGAGAGATTAAAAATTAGACATCTAAATCCAATTAAATATTTAAAATTACCCTCTCTCTCCACTGGGTAAATTATATTTTTCGACTAAAATAACACAAAATAATTTTGAGTGGGGGTATTTGTTATAATAAATTTCTTTTAGCCAAAATTAGCTAAAAATTTAATGTTTTTTAAAAATTAGCATTGAAAAATTAGAATTTAAAAATTAAAAATTATATTTTGTATTAAATTTAATATTTAAAATAAAATTTTGACATTTAAATTTTGATATTTTTATTATTCTTATTTTTGCTCTTCTTTTTCAAAAACTTTAAAAGGATCGATTTTTCCTGTATCTATTAATTTTATTAAAGATTCATTTCCACTTTTATCTACGGCTGTTAATATATAATAATAAGATAAGTTATCATTTAACCCTTGATCTTGAAAAGAAACATCTTTAATATTGCTGCCAATCAATATGCCTATTTTATTAGGCATTTCTGATCTATAAATTTGAACATGATCAAAATCTTCATCTGTGGGGTTAGTCCATTTAATAAGCAAACTGCCGCTTTTTTGTCCAGCGATAATTTGAATGTTTTTAGGAGGAAATGGAGGGACTCTATCTATTGGCCTGCCTAATTTTTGATCAAAATTATCTGATTCTTGATCTTCTACATTAGAATTTTTATGATCAACCCACGAAATAACCGAACGAACAATATAATAATAATTTTTATTTCTTTCTACTTCTTTATCTTGAAAAAATGTTGTTCTTCCGTCTAATGTTACTATTAAATCTCCTATTTTATTTTTTTCTGTTGATCTATAAATTCGAATATTTTTAAAAATAACTTCTTTTGGATTAGTCCAACTAATATTTAAAATTGTGCCGATATTAGGATTTGTAACATTAATGTTAGTTGGTGGAGGTGGAGATTTCGGATGTCGAGGAATCGCCTTATACTGAAAAGCCATCCTTTGATCTATTGGTTGTTCAAGTTCGCTAAACCATGAATAAAGAAATAATGGAGTCACTTGTTTTGTTAATGTATTTGAAACAATTTTTTGATTTGTTTTTTCCACGTTTTTTTCAATATTTAAAACACACCCTGTTAAAGATAGAGAGAGGAAAAATAATAATATAAAAATGGATATTTTTTTAAACACATTAAAGTATGAAAGCATAAAAAATAATAAAACATTAAAACAAAAAAACATTTCGATATTAAAATAAAACAAATTAACCTAATTGCCCCTAATTTTTAATTAACTTAAACAATGACACAATGACCTAATAAAACGTAAAATGTAAAATGAAAAATTCAAAACAGGTAATTCAAAACGCAAAATTCAAATTAAATTTATTTTAAATTTTAAACTGTCGCTTTTCATTTTACGTTTTTAGTTTTTTTGGAAATTTGTTTAGAACAATTAGAAATTGAAACTTTATTTATTCACATTTATTTGTGTAAAACAGATTGACGATTATCTCAATCCATTACTAAATGTCAGTTTAATTATTCTAGATAATACGTTCTTAAATTCATTTTTTGAAATTTTTGACTTGAGTCGAAATCAAATGAAATTACATCTATTAAACGAATATTTTTTTCTAAATTATTTAGAAATACTTTTAAAGTAAAATAATCCACCCCTCCAATTTCAATTGAAATATTAAGAGATTTAAGATTTTTATTTTCAGTTGAAAAAATTTCTTTTTTCTCGTCAGCTGACGGATTATTTTTTACAATTTTATTTTTATCGACATTTAAAATATCTATCACCCCTCCTTCGGTAATATTTAAAGAAAGTAAGGTTACTCCGCTTTTTTGAGTTATATCTTCTATTTGTTTAAAAAGATCGGGGATATTTTTTTTAAACGGTAGAATAACCAATAATTTTTGTATTTCTAATCCTTCTAATTTTTGATATTCTTCTTTAAGAATTTTTAAAGCATCTAATTGTTTTTTCTTTATTAATATATTTTGTGAAAAATTTTTTAATTCTTGTTCTTTCTCTTTTGTTTTTGAATAAAATTGTTTAACAAACAAAAAATAACCCAATCCAAAAATTATCAATATTGTTAAAATAAAAAAAATTTTAAAATTTTGAATAAAAATAATGGTAATTTTTTGTTGAAATTGATTCATAAGTAAGATAAATCAGTAACTTATAATAAGTAACCTGTAATTAAAGAATTAATGTAAATCTTAAAATAATATAAATATAAATAGATAAATAGGCAAAAATGAAAAATAACAATGTAAAATTTAAAATGAACTTAATTAAATATTTTGAAAATGTAGTTATTATTCTAAAATTAACTCTTAAATGTTTTATGCCAAACACTATATTTTAATGATAACTTTACATTTTTATTTGTCATTTTACATTTTAAAATTTCAACTTTTCATTTTTTAAAATGTGTGTTGTAAAATTCCGGGTTGTAATTCTATGTCTATTTTAAATCCGATTCCTTCTAATTTTTGAAATTCTTTCTTTTTCTTTTGTTCTTTTGTGGATAGAAGCTCACTAATCTCAACTGTTTTTATAAAATTTTCAGATTTTTGAAATGTTAATAATTGATTTTTTATAGTGGCAAAATCTTTTCCAACGCCTTCAATATTAATTTTTGCTATTAATTCATTTTTATTATCAACATTCTTTTGAGATGAATCTAAATTGCAACTTAAAGTAGTATAAGTTATATCTTTTATTGTGGTATTTTCTAAAAAAGATAAAATATCCGTCCAATAAACATGGGTATCTATTAATTTTTGAGTTAATTTTATTCTAGTTTGAAGCATTTGTTCTTGTTCTTTAAATTCGCTATAATTAGCCAACTCATTGTTTAATTTTTTTATTTGCTTTTGAAAATTTTGAATTTGATTAATAATATTTAATTTATAAAATATTAATCCTCCGCAAAATATCATAAGAATAATTATACTTCCAGCCAAAGTTTTTTCCAAAGCTTTTATTTGTTTAGTCGGTCTGACAAAACTTTTCATTTCTTCTGGAATTAAATTAATTTCTATTCCTTTTGAAATTTGCTTTTCATTTTCTTCTTCTATTTTTTTTGGCGCTTCTGAAAAATTATGTCTTATTTTTTGATAAGATGTTTTTAATAAAGGGGCTGAAGCTAAAAGAGACGCTTTTTTTCTAAAATTCTCTTCATTTTTTAATTTTATTCGTTCATCAATGGACTTAATTTTTATATTTTTCATTTTTTGTTCTGATTTTTTAGAAAAAAAAGATTTAATTCTATCAAAAAATCCAATAATATTTTTATTGTTTTCAATTGGAATATTTAATTTATCTGGCGCGCTTAATTTTATTTCTTCTGTTTCTGGTTTATTTTTTATTTTTTCTAATTCTTCTTCTTTTTTTCTTAATTCTTCTGGTAATAAATTTGGGGCTTGCATAAAAAATCAAAATATAAAAATCAAAATGTAAAACAACAAACAAAAATGTAAAAATGTAAAAAAAATTAAAATCCAACCCCCCGCTAAAAAATTATACTTTTAGCTAAAATTAATGCAAATATTTTAGGGGGGTGTTTGTTATAGCGAATTTCTTTGGCTAAGATTAGCCTAAAATTTAATATTTTTTAAATTAGTAAAAAAGGATTAAAAAATTAAAATTATTTTTTTATTCTTACATTGCCGCGTTTGACTTCGTTTTTAAAGTGTCATTTTATGGATAATGATTGTTAAAATTAGCGAGATCAAGACAGGCAAGTTATTTTCCATTTTGATTTTTACATTTTAAATTTTTTTAGATTTCTCTTATTGCCAAACCAATGGCCGTTGATAGACGAGGGGCAATTTCTTCTAAAGCTGGTTTTAATTCCAAAGGATAAATTACTCGAAACCAAGGATCTCCGATATAAACTTTTTTCTTTAGGGCATTAGAAAGAAAATCAGGCAAATTAGGAAGATAAGCCGATCCTCCTGTAAGGATAATTTTTTCTATTTTTTTTAAATTTTGATGTTCGTAAAGTTCAATAGTATAACGAATTTCATTAATAATATTGTCTAAAATAGACTGAATTATTTTAGATGTTCCATTTTGAGTGGAAACATTAGATATTCCAATATCGCGTTTAAATTGTTCCGCTCTCTTTAAATTAATATTTAAACTATTGGCAATCGCTTGAGTGACAGAAACTCCACCAATATTAATGCTTCGATTTAAAATTGGTATATTTTTTTCAACAACAATAACGCTTGTTATGACCGCTCCGATATCAACAATCATTATTGGACTTAAATCATAACCAATTAAAGAACGTGTTAGAGCAAATGACGCGGTTTCTAAGCTTAAAAGTTCAAAATTAATTTGTTTAAAAATATCTACAAATTTTTTAATTAAACTTCGAGATGCGACTGTTAAAAAAATTCGCAGTCCTTTTATTTTTGGTTTTTTCCCCATAGGGACGATGGATTGCGATTTATCTTTATTATTTATTTCATTTTTTTTAAGGGATTCTTCTTTTAAAATTTTCCAATCTAAAATAACCTCCTCTATTGGCATGGGAATAAATTTTTTAGCTTCCCATTTAATT
This sequence comes from Patescibacteria group bacterium, assembly GCA_020061725.1. Lineage (GTDB taxonomy): Bacteria > Patescibacteriota > Patescibacteriia > UBA2591 > PGYQ01 > PGYQ01. The sequence continues at coordinate 10,049 of JAGUXS010000028.1, forward strand.
GCCGAAGGTAAATCCTTATTAGAAATCAAAGGTAAATTTATAATTGAATTAAAAACAGAAAAAGTAGGTAGCCCAGCAATTACTTTTTGTGTAGATACTTGAGCTTTTTTGCAAATTTTTAAAATTAAATCAGCAACGCGTTTTTTTGCTTCTTCAGAATTATCATGAACTATATCCATACCGTGTTCAACAAATCCATAAGTAACTAATTTTGGTTTACCTTTTTCGTTTTTAATTTCAACTATTTTAATACTTCCCATTCCTATATCAATACCCAAATAGCTTTGTTTTTTAGAAAGAAGTGATTTTAACATAATTATGAATTATGAATTATGAATTATGAATATTGTATCATAAGCTTTATAAAAAGTACAATTAAGAATGTAGATATGAGAAGTAAAAATTTGACATTTTTTTAAAATATATTAATATAACAAATATATGAAAAAAAATATCCATCCAACTTTTTATTCAAATGCTAAAATTATTTGCGCTTGCGGAAATAATTTTACTATTGGTTCAACAATAAAAGAAATTCATATTGAAATTTGTTCTAAGTGTCATCCTTTTTATACTGGAAAACAAAAATTAATTGACACAGCCAGAAGAGTCGATCGTTTTAAAGCAAGATTAGCAAAAAAAGAAACAATAAATAAAAAAACAAAAAATATTAAAATAAAAAAACAATCAATATCCGACACAGTTTCTTTACCCATTAACAGACAATCTGACGAAAACAAAAAAGTTGCAAAAATTAAACCAGAAAAGAAAATTAAAAAAATTGAAAAAAAATAACAAAATTAATTTTATTTATACAAAAAATTCTGTTTTAATTAACGGAATTTTTTTATTAAAATTTATTTAATCCTTGTCATACTGACCGATTTATTCTAATTTATTCCCAACTATAACTCGAAAAGCATCGAAAAATAAACGAGCATAACAAGAAAATAAAAAGAATAAATTCATAAAAAATTTAGAATAATAAAAATCAATGTTTAAAAATATCAATTCTAGGAAAGATCAAATTTTAAGAATTATTTATTTCGCTTCGTTTAAAATAGAAATGTTTCGTACATTTACAGATTTAAAATTGATTCATTAAAAATTAGAAATTTTACAAAAAATTTTTCTTAAAATTTTTACTTATTTTATGTCTACTCAACTTTCACAATTTCAAGAATCCCTTAAAAAACTCGAACAAGAATTGCAAACTCCGGGTATTTTTAATGACGCGCAAAAATTAAAAGAACTTTCAAAAAAATTTAATGAAACCAAAGAGATTGTAGAAAACTTGAAAAAATTAGAATTTTTTAAAAAAACAATAGAAGAAAATAAAAATTTTTTAAAAATAGAAACAAATCAAGAAATGATTGAATTGATTCAAAAAGAATTAGAAAATTTAGAAAAAAAAGAAATAATTTTAGAAAAAAAAATAAAAATTTTACTTTCTCTAAAAGATCCTTTGAATGAAAAAAATATTATTATGGAAATTCGAGCAGGAACTGGCGGAGATGAAGCAGAACTTTTTGCAGCTGATTTATTTAGAATGTATTCTCGTTTTGCCGAGAGAAAAAAATGGAAAACGCATTTTGTTAATGCTAATAAAACAGGAATAAGGGGATTTAAAGAAATTATTTTTGAAATTACTGGGGACAATGTTTATTCCCATCTTAAATATGAAATTGGGGTTCATCGAGTTCAACGGATTCCTGAAACGGAAAAAAGTGGACGAATTCACACTTCTACCGCGACTGTCGCTGTTTTACCTAAAGCAGAAGAAATTGATATTAAAATTGATCCAAAAGATTTACGAATTGATGTTTTTTGTTCGGGTGGACATGGCGGACAAAATGTAAATAAAGTTTCAACAGCAATAAGAATAACTCATTTGCCCACAAACATTGTTGTTTCTTGTCAAAATGAAAGATCACAAACGCAAAATAAAGAAAAAGCTTTTACTGTTTTACGCTCTCGACTTTTAGCTATTAAGCAAGAAAAAAAACAAAAAACCCTATCATTCGAACGAAAATCTCAAGTCGGCTCTGGCGATCGTTCGGAAAAAATCAGAACATATAATTTTCCCCAAGATCGAATTACCGATCATAGAATAAAAAAAAGCTGGCACAGCATTGCCAATATTTTAGATGGAGATTTGGATAAAATAATAGAAAGCTTGCATGAAAATAACTAATAATTCTTAATAAGTAGTGTTGACTAACGCTACGTTGTCAGAGTATAATTGAGGTATGAGATTAAAACTTCATAAAAACGCTCGGACAACATTCGCGATAAGAAAAGAAATAAAA
>JAGUXS010000049.1 GCA_020061725.1 Patescibacteria group bacterium
CAAAAAGAATACCTATGAGCACCAATTGAATCTTTTTAAATTGCCTAAGAGTAAATTGTTGTTTATACCAGATTAATTTATATAAAATATATGAAACAAAAAAGACAATTTGTCCAACCATAAAAATCAAAGAAACTATCCCTAAGCCAGTACGAATGTCAGGATAATAACCCCAAAAATATTTTAAAACTCCTTTAATAATTAAGGGAGTTGTTAAATTAAGAAAAACAAAAATAAAAGTCAAACTATAACAGGAAATCAAAAATTTTTTAAACTTTTTTTCTTCATTTAATAGTACAATTACAACCTGAAGTCCAAAAACAACCATAATTATCACGCAACTGTAGAAAATTTTAAATAAAGCAAGAGCAATTTTTGGATCTTGGATATTATAAACAAGCGAATAACCCAACAACCAAAAAGATACAAAAAGAGTAAAAAGAAAAAAACTAATATTAATTCTGGCTTTTTTATTTTTAAACCAGATAAAAAAACCTAATAATAAACAATTCAAGCCCACAAAAAAATTTGGGTAAGAATAGGGATTGATTGAATCTAAAAACATAAAATTAATTTAATTTTTGATAATATTATATCAAATAATCTCAAGGGTTGCACTTATAAGCAATAGATAACCAATGCCCAAGGGATGATTAAGATAAGGGCTAAAAATACTGGTAATAGCAATAATTAAAATTCCCAGCAAAAGGCCAAATATTAGTTTTTTTTCTTGGTTATAATCATTCTGTTTTTTAAATTTCTGCCAACCAGTTTGCCAAATTTTGAAAATTAAAATTAAATAAGCAATCAAACCAAGAAGACCTAATTTAAGCCAAATATCTAAATAGCCCCACTCAAAAGCATAAGTTGTATAAAGGCCGCTTTGACTGCGAGAAAGCTGACGTGGGTCCTGGCTTTGATAAGTCACGGTTTTACCAAAGCCAGAGCCCGTTAGAAAATCATTTTTTACCGCCTGCCAAAGAGGACCCAATAAATTCCAACGGCTTTGAGCTGCTACTTCGTCTAAATCAGTTGTTCTTTTGCTTAACATACTAGCCAATGAGACCTCGGCTGGCGGCGGATAAGGAAATTTAACTACCAAAAAAATTAAAATTAAACTAAAAACAGCTATGCCTAAACAATAAATTGATAACCTAATTATTTCTTTAAATTTTGCTTGTTGATAAAAAATTATTAGTGTCAAAAAAATTACCAAGCCAGCCAGAAACCCAATCCAAAAACTGCGCGATAAAGAAACAATAATTGCACTTAAAAGAAAAATATTAAAAATAAAAAGTTGTGTTTTAGTTGACTTTAGCCAAACAAAATTCTCCTTAAATCGCCAAAAAATATAAGAAAGTAAAACAAAAAAGGCAATTAAAATATAAATTTGGGACTGGAAAAAAATACGGTAAAAACCAGTAGCGGACATCTGGGACACCTCTGCAAGGCCTGCTGTCCTTAACCAACGGTAAATAGACCACGTTTCTATCATTTGATGCGAAAAAATAAAAAGCAAGACAAAAGTTTTTAGGCATAAAATTAAAACTGAGGCCAAAAAAATCTGGAGAATGTTTCTTGTTTGCTCGCTTGAAATAATGGTGTCAAAAAAAACAAAAACGAGGAAAAAATATAGCCAGCCGTTAGCATCAAAAAAAACATTGGCAAAAGTATTATTCTGCAAAAAGCCATTCATTATTCCCCAAATTAAAAAAACAAAAATTAAAAGATACCATTTAAATAAATTACTTTGCCTTATTTTGAAATATGACCCAAAGTTTTTATTTTGCACGTAGTAGACGACAATTTTAGCCAACCAAACACTAACCAAAATTAAAAATAAAGCAATCCGCAACGAGACTAATAAACCATTAAGCTCTAAATAAAATAAATAACCCTTACTGGCAACAAAAAGTTCGGCTAACACAATATAAACGCCATATTCCAATTTTTCTAAACTTAAAAATAAAGTGGCTAAAACAATAGCAAAAAAAACAAGTTGGCCAACCAACGGCTCGAGATAACCAATCAAAGACAGTAGCTCAAAAAAAGCTAAACTAACCAAAGCGAGCCTGAAGTATTTACCAAAAAGATTTTCCATATAATTATTAGCCTCTGTTTGTTTTCTTAAATGCCAAATGTCTAATTTCCAATCCCCAATGAAATGACTAAATTTTAAATATATTTAGACATTCGGGAATTTCATTGGAAATTAGAAGTTGGAAATTAGAAATTTTCTATATCTTTCCTTGCGGCCTTGGTTTGATATCCAGTAATTGACTCAAATAAGCCAAAAGTAAACTGATTGGTTGAAGCACAAGTAGCCCCCAGTGGGTCAATCTACTATGATATTTTTTAAAATAAATTAGCATCCCGTGATTAAATTGCTTTTGTTTTTCTAAACTTAATTTTTGTTCAAAACTTTTTCCTTCATAATGAACAATTTTAGTGACCGGCGTGTAAAAAATCGTCTCACCCGCTTTTCTTATTCTTTGACACAAATCAACATCCTCCCACCAAAGCCAATAATCCTCATTCCAACCATTAATCTTTTCAAAAATTTCACGTCGAATAAAAAGAAAGGTGCCCATAACCTGCTGAACGGCTTGTTCTCTGGTATAATCAAAATCTTTGGCCAAATAACTTTTAATTGGTGGTAACCAAGTTAAAAAATGATGTAATTTAAGAAGGATAAAAAATTGGGACCAAAAAGAAGGATCTCTTTTAATATTATTTTGTCGCTGACCGTCGGGATAAATAAGTTGACAAGTAGAAGCGGCGATTCCGGGATGCTTTTCCATAAAACTTACTAATTTATTAGCTGAATCTTCAATAGATTCCATGTCCGGATTCATAAACAATAAATAGCGCCCTTTCGCAATTTTAGCGCCTTGATTATTGGCTTTGGCAAAACCGGCATTAAAATCATTAAGAATTAATTTTAAATTCGGTTGATTATTGAC
>JAGUXS010000074.1 GCA_020061725.1 Patescibacteria group bacterium
AATAATAATATTTTATTTATTTTTTTATTTTAATTCTACATTCATAATTCTTAATTCATAATTTATTTTTTTATGGCGCATAAAAAAGCAGGCGGTTCAACCGCGTTGGGTCGCGATTCTCAAGGCCAAAGATTGGGAGTTAAACTTTATGGCGGACAAATAGCAAAAGCCGGAAGTATTATTGTTCGTCAAAGAGGAACAAAAATTTTTCCGGGAAAAAATGTCAAAAAAGGAAAAGACGATACATTGTACTCCATTGTTAAGGGAGAGGTTGTTTTTATTACTAAAAAATTAAGAAAATTTAACGGAAAACTTAAAAAAACAAAAATAGTTAACGTAATTTTTAAAAAAAATAATTAAAAGAATGTCAAAATCCTGAAAAAACTGAATGAGCAAGGAGGTCAATACATTTTGTGATTTTTGTATATTAAAAATTAATTAGAAAGATTCAAAAAATCTTCTAAAATTAAACACGGAAAATTACAAATATGTTCGGCGTTATAAATTCCTAATATTATATTTGGCTAATTTTTTATTCCAATCTTCTAATTTTCTTTTAGAGGTAGAACAAAATTCAGGGCTTCTATCTATTTGAATTTTAATTTCAATATAAATATTATAAGTTCTTATCTAATAAATAACAAATTCTAAAAAATTTAAAACCAAAAAACTCATTAAAGAATATGACTAAACTAAAAATTTTGTTCTAACTTTTTAAAAAGGTGACAGTCACCTTTTGAGTCAAAATTATTAAAATTCAACGTGTTAACACGGTGAAGACGAGAAAATAGAAAGATTAAAAAGTTGTTTTTTACTTAATCATACAGATTTTTGGAGATAGTCCTCTTTTAGAGGACATGTTGAAGATGAAAAAAGAAAAAAGAAAGATTAAAATAAAAATTAATATTTAAATTAAAATTTGGAAGTTGAATTTTAAGAAAAGAAAAACAGAAAAAATCAATGTTTGAGTATCGTAAATTTAAAAAAAATAAATGTTTGGGTATCGTAAACCAAAACATAAACTCAAATATATTTTTATTATTTCTCTCATTTCACTTATTCCACTTATTTCTCTCATTCCACTGTGTTAACACGTTGAGAAATATAATATTTGGATTTACGATACCCAAACACGAGATACCTAAACATAGGTTTAAAATATAAAAGTAAAATTTTAATCAAATTTATGCCAAATGTAATTTTATGGTTTAATTTTAGCTACTTTTAGCCAAAAAAAAATAACAAGTTTAAAAGATGATAGTCGCCTTTTGTAAAGTCACCTTTTGCAAACCTTTTGTAAAATTTTTTTTCCACTCATCCTCCAATTGAAGATCGCATTAAAAGTTTGAGAGAAATGTAATCAAGAAATTTTAATTTTTTAAAAAGTAACAATCACCCCAATAGTCACCTTAACAAAAAAAACATATTTTAAAATGTGAAAGTAAATTTCAATCAAATTTGCGCTAAATGTAATTTTATGGTTTAATTTTAGCTATTTTTAGCTAAAAAGATAACAACTTTAAGTAGGGACTGTCCCCTTTTAAATAAATTAAAATTTAATTTTAATGGATATTATAATAAGAAAATGGTTTACAAAAATTATTTTTTCTTTATCACTAAAAATGTTGTTGTATTAAATGGATCGTGATGCATTCCATATTCTAAAATTGGTAAATTGTAAATTTTTGCTGCTTCTTGTGAAGCAAGTGTGGCAGTAGTTTTTGGAAATTTGCCATTAGCAATTTTTTTTACGCATAAAGCGGTATCATCGCTATCTTGTCCTTCTATTAATTTAATATCAGGATATTTTTCAGCAAAAGTTCGTCTACATTGACTAATAGCTTGAGGATGACCAAAAACTTCTTTTATTTCTTTTATATTGTTTATTTTAGGATGAACAATTAAACATTGTAAAATTTCCATACCATAAATTGCTAAAATTTCAAAATTATAAGTAGCCATAGCATGTATTGAAGAAACATAAGCGCCTGAACCAGAATTTGCCATAGCAAATATCCCCCTATCCACACGACCATTAACAACAGCTTTAATTACATTTTTAGCTTCAATTAAATATTTGAAATCTAACTGATTTACATTAACATTAAGCTTTTCAGCTAAATGAATTGCTGATTCATGACTAAAACAACCAGCAATACCGTGAATGCCAACAGTAACTCGATTATTAATAACTGGAAAAATTTTATTAACATCATTAACTCGATATTGAATGTTCAATTTTGGTTTTATTGATATTTTTTTATGAAAAGCAAAAATTTTTTGAGTTGAATCAACAAACCAACGTTCAATCCATAATCGAATTCGTTGTCTTTCTATTTCAGGCAATTTTTGAATTATCTGATTTTGTTTTTTTATTTTTTTTTCAATTTGTTCATTGGTTAAACAATCTAATTTTTTAAAAGTAGCAGTGGCAGTTTTAATTAAATTACCATACGCGCCAATAATTAAATCTTGACGCAACCATTTAGCTGAACTATTTATTGAATGAATATAAGCGCTATATAAAATATTTGAAGCTGGTACTGTCCATTCTATTAATTTTTTTAAATTTGGAACTTTTTGTCTGCAATCTTTGGAATATTGAACAATTAAAGCATCAATGATTATAGTTAACATTTCAGGTATAGAAAGTATAATGCCCATCATAAAATCGTGTTCATCTTCACTTTTTGCCTGCAAAAAACTAATGCCTTGATCTTTTAAAAAAGTTAAAATTTTTTTTACTTGCGGATGATTGATTAATTTATTATCGGCATTAATAATGACCCATTTTTGTCCATTGAGTGGAACACGAGGACCATTTAATGGATGCAAAGAAAGAAAAGCAGCACCTGTCTGCTTAATAATTGTTGATAAACGTCGTTTAATACTACAAATATCAACAATTAATTGTTCGGGTTTAAGTTTAACCCCTTTTAATATTTTTGGTATCTCGTTACGAGGAATACTAAGCCAAATAACGTCTGATTGCCAAATTTTATCTTTTTTATTTTTAAAATTATTATCAAATTTGATAACTAGTCCGAGTTGTTTTAAAAGTGGAACTAAAAGATTTTTGCCCATATTTCCTTGAGCGCCAATTATAGTTATTTTCATAAAAGATATAAAAAAATATTTAAAATTTTAAATTAATAGTGTCCTGTGATTTATTATATCACAGGACACTGTTTTTTTTATTTTTTTTGTGTAAAACTTTTAAAATAAGTTCTACACCATTTATAGTAATCCCTCCAAAAAAGATCATCTTGGGACTACCAAATTCATGGATTGTTTTTAATCCATGAATTTTTTTCGCAGATTCGGTTGTAATACATGCATCAACCTTTCCGCTTGCGCAAAGCTTTGCAGCTTGTGCATTACTTGTTATAATATATACCTTACAACAAGTTTCTGATAATAAAGGTGCTGGCGACGGATGAGAAGCAATCTTCCACGTCTTCGGAATTTTACCGCCTTTAATTTTTTTAATATGCTCTGGCAAAGCTGCCAGTTGCATATTATCCAGAAACATTTCCATTTGTATGAAAAATGTTAATGTATCTGGATTTTTAAAAAATATCTCGTGCAGTTTGTTATAAACTGCACAAGTCCAAAAAATCGCGAGGCATTCTTTCTCTTTTACTTCTCTCGCTTTTTTAATGGACTCCTCCGGAGTTTTACAGAGAACTATCTCTGTTTTTTTTTCTACCCCGGTTTTTTTTATCCAAAGTTTACATGCACTTTGGATATTGGTCCCTTCAGGACCTATGCAAAAGCAGATAATTTTTTTTATCTCTTTTGCTGATAACACCTTTTCCTGCTCATTGGGTGTTATCGGTAAAGAAATAGAATTAAATTTTTTTAATTCTTTTATTTTCATTTTTTTCTCCTTTTTTTTATTCTACCTTTCTGAATAGAAAGATAGTAAGCTATTTTGAAAACGCAATTAATATGATAAACATTAAATATCCGTTCGTTTAATAATTTAAATTTCAAAATAAATCACTATCTTCCTATTATTTTTTAAAGAATAAAAAAACAAACCGGTCAATGAGACCGGTTTGTTTTTTTATTATAATTTTATTTAAATTAAATTTATTTAAATTAAACAACACTCGATCTCAAAAATCGGTTAAAGAAAAAAGTAAAAAAGAAATTGTTGTTTAATTTAATTTGCATAATAATTATTTATTACACAGAACAATAATTCTGTCAATTTTTTTTGTGGATAAATTAACGCCCCCTATATTTATATGAAATATATTTATATAAAACAATACGCGGCATATAACGCGCGTTTAAATTGACAATAATTTTTTATTATTTATAATTAATTAAATTATTTATTTAATAATAAATATTCTCAAAATTCAAACTCAAATATAAATTATACAGGGGTTTATATTTGATTTTATTTTTTATGCAAACAATTATTATTGGTTTATTAATGGTTGGTTTTGGTTTTTTGTTGGTTGTAAAAACAGAATGGTTTCTTCAATTTTGTGGAAGCATAGCTTGGGCGGAAAAATGGCTTGGATCTGAAGGTGGAACCAGATTGTTTTTTAAATTATTGGGATTTTTATTTTGTTTTCTCGGGTTTTTAACCATGACCGGACTTTTAAAGCCAATGGTTTTAAAAATAATCGGTCCGCTTTTTGTTGGATTTGGAAGTTAGATTTTGTAGCTTGTAGATTTTAAAATTGTAATTTACCTTGCAAAGGTAAAAGTGATTAATTCGTTTGTAACGAATAGGCGAGTGACAATTTTGTGAAGTGGAATAATAAATTATTTTTTAAACCAATACCTAATTAAATTTTAAACCATTGCATTTTTATTTAGCTATTAAAATTTGGGTTTTAATTTTATTAGTTATTAAATATTGAATTTGAAATTTATTATTAAAGTTTATTTTCTATAATTTTATTAATTTTTTTTACTACTAATTACTTGTTTATTTTTTGTATTTTGATTTTTGATTTTTTTATGTGGGCCTGTGGCTCAGTTGGTAGAGCGCCTGCTTTGCAAGCAGGAGGTCGCTGGTTCGAATCCAGTCAGGTCCACCATATTGAATTAGTCGCCTCCAAATTCGTGCCAAATGTAATTTTATGATTTAATTTTAGTTATTTTTAGCCAAAAAAATGACTATTAAAAAGGTGACAGTCACCTTAGTAAGTAAAAAAAAATAATAATATCTAAACTATGCGATTCAAAAAGATTTTTACAATAGGCATCAGCGAATCAAGTTTTGATGTAGAATATTGGAAAAAGATAGATGCTCTAACTGAGAAAAGAGCCTTTCTTCAAAAAGACAGTTCAGAAATTATAACCAGCTTGAATGATGTGGATTGTTTGCTTGTTAATCCATTTGTATTTAAAGTTGAGAAAGAGTATATAGATGCTGCTCCAAAACTAAAGTACATTGGTGTTCTAGCGACAGCATATGCAAAAGTTGATTGTGCTTACGCAGCAAGTAAAGGTATCGCTGTTACTAACATTCCTGGATACAGCACAGAAGCTGTTGCAGAATTTGTTTTTGCTATACTTTTAGAACATCTTAGGGAATTAGAAAAAGGAAAAATTCAAGCCAGAAAAGGAAACTATTCAGAAGCAGGATTTTCTGCAACAGAAATCAAAAATAAAAAATTTGGAATTCTTGGTTTAGGAAGAATTGGGGGTAGAGTTGCAGAAATAGCTTTAGGTTTTGGCGCAGATGTTAGATATTGGTCCAGAAACAGGAAAAAGGAATTTGAGGTGAAAGGTATAAAATACGAAGACGTAGACAGATTAATTGCCAACTCTGATTTTCTCTCTTTACATTTCGCTCAAACAAAAGAAACTGAACTTTTCTTAAATGAAAAAAGAATTCAGAGGCTTAAAAAAGGAGCTATTGTCATAAACACTGCGCCAATGGAGTTGATTGATATAAGCGCATTAGAAAAAAGACTATCAAAAGAGGATATAACTTTTATTTTAGATCACTCTGATGAAATGAGTGAAGAAAACCTAAAGAAGCTTTCAAAATATAAAAATTTCATAATTTACCCACCGATTGCTTATGTAACAAAAGAAGCGAGAATAGCAAAACAAAAAATTTTTGTTGAAAATATTGAAAATTTTTTAAAAGGAACACCTATAAATAAAGTTAATTAAAAAATCGTCTTGGTGGCGGAACTCTATTAGAAAATTAGAAATCTTATAAAATTTATCTGATAAATTTTGCTTATTTTATTTTATGCTAAATGAACAAGAAACAAGATTAGAAAAATTGAATAAAATTATTTCTCAAAATATCAATCCATATCCCGCCAGCGTTAAAAGAACTCAT
>JAGUXS010000064.1 GCA_020061725.1 Patescibacteria group bacterium
TTGCTGGCGTAATGGGTGGGGCTAATACTGAAGTTGATAATAAAACCACTTCTATTTTAATAGAATCAGCTAATTTTAATCCTGTTTCAATAAGAAAAACAGCGCAAAAATTAGATTTACGTTCTGAAGCTTCAATGCGTTTTGAAAAATCTCTTGATCCAAATTTATGCGAAATAGCATTAAATAGAATTGTAGAATTGATTAAAGAATTTTGTCCAAAAGCAGAAATTATTAGTAAAGCGCAAGATGAAAAAAAGTTTAAATTAAATCAAGGGCCGATTAAATTGGATTTGGATTGGCTTAATAAAAGAATCGGACAAGAAATTTCTAAAAAAAGAGTTCAAGAAATTTTAGAAAATTTAGGATTTAAAATTAAAAAAAATAATAAAATTTTAATAATAACAATTCCAACATGGCGCGCGACAAAAGATATTTCTATTCCAGAGGATTTAGTTGAAGAAATAATTAGAATTTATGGTTATAATAATTTAAAATCTGAAATGCCTAAAGTCGCGATGCAAGCGCCGGAAATTAACAATGAACGTTTATTAGAAAGAAAAGTAAAAAATATTTTGTCAATTGGCGCAAAATTAATTGAGACTCATAATTATTCTTTTTTAAACGAAGAACAGCTTGAAAAGTCAAAAATTAAATTATCGTCAACAATAAAATTGGCCAATTCTTTGTCTAAGGATTTAACAATACTTAAACCAAGTTTGATTCTCGATTTTTTAAAAAATACAAAAATCAATCAAGCTAAATATGAAAATATTAATTTATTTGAAATTGATAATATTTTTTTAAATTCATTAGGAAATATTAATAAGAATAATATTGATCAAGAAAAATTGCCGCGCCAAGAAAAATATATTGGTATTATAATAGCAAACAGCGATGAAGTTTTTTCTAAAATTAAAGGTATTGTAGAATATTTATTAAAACAATTTGATTTGCAAGTTAATTTTAAGCCGGTCAAAGATTCTCTAGAATGGGCGAATAAAAATATAATTGCTCAAATAAGTGTTTTAAATAAAGACATTGGAATTGTCGCGCAATTAGATAATCAAATTGCTGAAAATTTAGGAATAAAAAAACAAGTTGCTGTCGCTGAAATAAATTTTCAAAAATTTTACGATTTGATTGTATTAACTCCAGAAAAAAAATATAAAGAACTTGAAAAATATCCAGTCGTTGTTAGAGATTTGGCGTTTGTTGTTAATGAAAAAATTTTATACAGTGATATTAAAAACGAAATAGAAAATTTTAATAAACTTATTAGTTGTGTAGAATTATTTGATGTTTATCAAGGGGGAAAAATAGGGCAAGATAAAAAAAATTTAGCATTTCGTATTACATATCAAGCTAATAAAACTTTAACAACAGAAGAAATTAACGAAATGCAAAATAAAATAATTAAGCATTTAGAAAAAAAATTTCAAGCTCAAATTCGTAATTTTTAAAAGTTAAAAGTTAATTTTAGTATGACTTTAAAAGTTTATATTTTTTTAATAACAATTTGTACAATTTTTTGTTGGATTTTGTGGGGAATCGTTTTATGGAATGTTAATCCTTTTGAAATAGAAATAGGGGGATTTGTTTTATTTTATTTTAGCCTTTTTTTATCCTTGATTGGCACAATTGCTTTAATTGGATCTCTTATTAGAATAAAATTTAAACGTAATAAATTTATTCTCAAACAAGCAGTAATAGCTTTTCGTCAAGCAATTTGGTTTTCTAGTTTAATTATTTTCTTTTTAATTTTACAAGGTAATAATTTATTGTATTGGTGGAATATTAGTTTATTTATTTTATTTTTGGCAATTTTAGAATTTTTCTTTATTTCGCTTGATTTGAAAAAAATATGATAGACATTCAGTGTCAATTATTAAAAAAATATAATAGTAAAATAATTAAACAAATTATCATAGGTTTAATTATTTTTTTGCCTATAATTTTTAATTCTTTTGGTTTTGATGTTTTTGCTTTACCTCGAGTGATATTGCTTTATATAGTTACAGTTTTTTTAATAATAATTTTTCTTTTTAGTTGTATAAAAAATCAAACTTTCATTTATAAAAAATCCCTGTTTTATTTATTGATTGGGATTTTTTTATTTTTTATAATTTTATCCGCAATATTTTCTCCGGATAAACATACGGCTTTTTGGGGTTATCATTTAACTTATGAGGGGCTTTTTTCTTGGCTTTGTTATTTTATTTTATTTTTTCTAGCCAATCTTTATTTTAATTCAGAAAAAGAAATCAAAAAAATGTTTTTAATTTTAAGTATTCCGTTATTTTTTGTTTCTATTTTTGCCATTATGGAATATTTTTTTGGTTGGCAAATAATGGAATGGCAGCAAAACAAAGGAAATAGAGTAATTTCTTTTTTAGGAAACCCTTCTTTTTTTGGAGTTTATCTTGTTTTGCTTTTACCAATTTATATTAATTTTATTTGTTTTAAAAAATTAAATTGGAAATGGCAAAGTTATTTAGCGGTATTAAATTTAATGGCCATTTTTTCTTTATTAACAACTTTTTCGCGCGGAGCTTGGTTGGGGTTTGGCGTAGCAATAATTTTTTAATTTTAATTAATATTAAAAATATTTGGCATCGTTTGAAATGGAAAAAAATTTTAATAATTTTTATTATATTAATTATTAACGGATGGTTATTGATTAATAACACCGTTTTTGGACAACAAATTGCTGATAGAATTAAATTTAGTTTTATACAAAATCCTGCTACAAAAGTCGATACGACAAGCGGAAGAATTTTACTTTGGAAACAAACAATCAATTTAATTAAA
>JAGUXS010000082.1 GCA_020061725.1 Patescibacteria group bacterium
CTTCCGCGCGTTACTTCCGCGCGTTAGTGGTTTGAATTAATCTATTAGTCGTCAACTAGCAATCTTAATGGAAGAAGAATAAATTTTAGTTTAGTTTTTTAAATATTCGATGTTTAAATAATGTTTAGTTATTGAAAATTAGAAATTGAAAATTGTGATTGTGTTTATTATGAATCAAAAAAAAATAAAATTTAATTTTCTAAAATTTATTAGCTGGCGAATAAAAGTTAGTAATGGTTTTTCATTAATCGAACTTCTCGTTACAATTGGAATTTTAATGATTGTTATACTTAGTATTTATGGAATGTTTGAAATAGCTCATAAAACATTAGGATCAAGCGGCGCGAAAATTATTGCTATTCAATTAGCTAATCAACAAATGGAAATATTAAGAAATTTACCTTACGCTAACATTGGAACAACTAAAGGTTGGCCGCATGGCGAGATTCAAAGTTCTCAAATAATAACTAAAAATGGAATTGAATTTACAATTCAAATTACTCCTACTTATATTGATGATCCTTTTGATGGAATAGCCCCTAATGATACTACTCCATCCGATTATAAAAAAGTGGAAGTTAAAATTAGTTGGAATAAATTTTTAGGTAAACCAATATCTTTAATTTCTACTTTTAGTCCTAAAGGGGTGGAATCGGCGTCTAATTCTGGCACGCTTTTTATTAAAGTGTTTGACGCTAACGGAATAGATGTTCCGCAAGCGTCTGTTTATGTAGAAAATACCGCTGTTGATCCTGATATAATAATTAACGCTCAAACTAATAACGAAGGACTTTTACAGCTTTTTAGTTTGCCTGTTTCATCGGGCAAATATCACATTGAAGTAACAAAAGCGGGATTTTCAACTGACTATACTTTACCTTCTAATCCTCCAACCAATCCAAATCCAATAAAATCAGACGCTAGCGTTGTAGAAAATTTAGTGACAAGCGTTAGTTTTTCCATTGATAAATTAAGCGGTTTAAATATTTATAGTGTTAATGAAAATTGTCAACCAATTGGAAACGCTAATTTTAATTTTCAAGGATTAAAATTAATTGGAGCTGATCCAAATGTTTATAAATACTCTCAAAATCAAATCACGGATTTTGCTGGAAAATTTATTTTTAATAATAATTTAGAATGGGACACTTATACCGTAAGTCTCATTTCTCCAACATCAACCAATTATGATTTAATAGGAACTAATCCATTACAACCGCTTGAAATTCAACCTAATACTGCTCAAGATTTTTATTTAATTTTAAAGTCAAAAACTGAAAATAATCTTTTAGTGGCAGTTAAAGACGCTGGTTCTAATCAACCTTTGTCCGGAGCTCAGGTCCATCTTTATAAAACAGGATATGATGAAATAAAAATTACCGGATTTGGCTCTTTTAGACAAACTGATTGGCAGGGGGGATCTGGACAGGAAAATTTTATAGATCAAACAAAATATTTTTCAGACAATGGGAATATAGATGTTATTAATGTTCCAGGAGAAGTTTCTCTTTTACCTTTAATTGGACGGCCAACAGGTCAATTTAAAGAAGAATTTGAAAATACTATTTATGAAGATATATCGCAAACAACAGCCGAATGGGATATTCAAGAGCGCGAAGTAAGATTGAAATATGAAAATGGAAAATATCATTCTTCTGATATCGTTCAATCTTTAAGAATTAATGGCGCGACTAATAGAATAATTGATCGAGCGACAATTGCTATTCAACGCAAATTAGATGGGCAAACGATAGATCTTTTTCTTTCGGCTGATGGCGGGGCGCATTTTGAACTAGTTACTCCGGGACAATCTCATGATTTTATTAATTCAGGACACGATCTTCGTTGGAAAGCAATTTTAAGAACAGATGACTTGCAAAAAACTCCGGTTATAGAAAAAATTATTTTAAATTGGAGATATTCAGGAACCTATCCTGTTTATGGAGAATTAGTTTCTTCTACTTTTGATGTTGGCAATTCCACTGTAGATTATGGAAATATTTTTTGGCAACCCGAGACGCAAACCCCAAATTGTGGAACTAATTGTTTAAAATTTCAATTAGCTTTTAGCCCTACATCTTCTCCTGTGGCATGGGAATTTAAAGGACCAGACGGGACATCAAATACTTATTATACAAATAGCAACACAGCGATAAATATTATTCATAATAATAATCGTTATTTTAGATATAAAACTTTTCTTTCTACTCAAGACACAAATTATTCTCCAATTCTTTCAGATGTTTTTTTAAGTTTTACCACTGCCTGCAGTATTCCCGGGCAAGTTTTCTTTTCATCTTTGCAAAATGAAATTTATAATATAGAAGTTAATATGCCCGGTTATCAATTTTTTAATGATACAGTTGATATTTCTAAAACAAATAAATTAGAAATACCCTTATCAAAGAATGAGTAAAAAAACAATGAAACAATAAAACATTACAACAGATTAACCTAATTAACTCAAATAATAATCAAATATGCGGAAGTGAGACTTCCGCATCTAGA
>JAGUXS010000047.1 GCA_020061725.1 Patescibacteria group bacterium
ATAGAACATGCCGAGAAAAAATATTCTGATAAGAAAGGAAATTATATTAATGGACTGGAAAGATTCTATGAATATCTTAAAAGGAAACTATCGGCCAAAGGAGGAATTAGGAGAAAAAGATTGCCGATTTACCTCAGAGAATATATCTGGAGATACAATCTAGAAATCTATCCTTAAAAAGCAGGGAAACCTTTTATTTAAGTAGATTTTTAAACATTACTCAAAGAATAATTGGGAATAATTGGTCCGAAAATTAAACTTTACCCTATTAAATAAGGAGATTAAAATTATGGGCAGAAAAACTCTTGGTTGGTTAATCCCAGAAAAAATACCAGGCTTTCGGGCAGATTTTTATGATAAATTGTCAGAAAAGATTTCAAGGATGTATAAAGAGCTGGCAGATGATATCACAAAAAAAATGAAACATGGGAGTATTCTTGATGTTAGAACAGGTCCTGGTCATCTTCCAATAGAAATTACTAAAAGATCACCGAAAGTCAAAATAACAGGAATTGATTTAACAGAAAAAATGATTGAGATAGCTAAAAAGAAAGCTGAGAATGCTGGTTTTATAGGTCGTGTTTATTTTGAAGTTGGAGATGGAAATAAACTAAGGTATGAAGATAATACTTTTGATTTAGTTGTCAGTAGCGGCTCATTTCATCACTGGAAAAATCCAGTTAGAGTGCTTAACGAATGTTATAGAGTTTTGAAACCTGAAAAAGAGGCATGGATATACGACTTTGATAAAAAGGAAATTTATGAAGTTTATAATGAGACGCGAAATTAAGGTGGATGCTTATTCACGAACTGAAATTTCTGAGATAGCTACCAAAACTAAATTTAGAGAATGCGAAATTAGTGAAACACGTTATTGGCCATTGCTAATAAAGACAATTTTTAGAAAATAGAAACTGGTTCGCTCCTGAACTCTTCGCAAATCTTTGGTTTGCTCGCCTCGATTTCGTCTCGGTCTACTAACACGGATTATGAGGTTCATCTATCAGCTCACTCAAATTGCTTACGCAACTTCTCATAATCCGATACGTTATGTGAAAATAGCCAGAATTTCTTTATAGAAATTTCTTTATTATTTTAAGATTTTTTTGGCAATTTATTTCAGGTCGAGTATAGCTTGTGATATAATTTTATTTACTAAGGTGACTGTCGCCTTTTTTAAATTAAAAGAATTATTTGGAGAATGAGAGGATGATTTATTATAAATCCCGACTCTCACTAATTTTAAAAAATATTAAATTTTAGGCTAATCTTAGCCAAAAAAATTTGTTACAACAAACGGCCTTTATTAAAATAATTTTGTGTTAATTTTTTGTTTGGATGTTTGGATTTGTTTGGATTTACGATACCCAAGCATATCCAAACAATTTTAAAATGTAAAAAAATTTCAATCAAATTCGCGCAAAATGTAATTTTATAATCTAATTTTAGTTATTTTTAACCAAAAAAAATGACTGTTAAAAAAGTGACAGTCACCTTTTTAATGGTGCGCGCTGAGGGATTTGAACCCCCGACCTTCTCGGTGTAAACGAGACGCTCTAACCAACTGAGCTAAACGCGCACAAAAATCTTAATTAGGTTCACTCTGTTTTTATTAAAAATTAATTTTGCTTTGATAAAAAATTTAATAGAATAAATAAAGCGATTTAACTAAACTAATTTAACCAGTTATTTATTATATTATTAAATTTTAATTTTTGCAAAAAAATTAAATATTAAACTAAATATAACCTTAAAGCCCCCAAATATAAAGACATACGAGTTGATTCATATTAAGACAATTAACAATTAATTATTAAAATTAAACATTGATAAAAATTCTAAACAATATTATAAAATCCTTTATTTTAGCCAAAATAATTTTTTTATTTAAAAAAAATTAATAAAATTTACCAAACTTTAGTAATTATTTTATATTTAATTTTAATTTTTCATAATTCTTAATTTGATTCATTTTTTGCATTTTGATTTTTTATGACCTTTGAAGATCTTCTTGATACAATCAAAAAAAATAATCTCAAAGTAGATTTTGATTTATTGCAATTGGCTTATGAATTTGCCGAAAAAGCGCATTTTGGGCAAAAACGAGCTTCGAGTGAAGATTATATTCAACATTCTTTAGAAACAGCTATTCTTTTAGCTAAATTTAAACTTGACGAAACGACAATTATTGCCGGTCTTCTTCATGATGTTCCCGAAGAAACCTCTGTTTCTTTAAAAGAAATTAAAAAAGAGTTTGGTGAAGAAATAGCTAATTTAGTTGAAGATATTACGAAATTAGGAAAAATTAAATATCGAGGCATTGAACGTTATGTGGAAAATTTAAGAAAAATGTTTGTCGCAATTGCTAAAGACGTGCGAGTTATTTTTATTAAATTCGCCGATCGCATGCATAATCTTAAAACTCTTTCCGCTTTATCAAAAGAAAAACAAAAACGAATTGCTTTAGAATCTTTAGAAATTTACGCGCCAATTGCTCATCGTTTAGGAATGAATGAGCTTAGAGGACAACTTGAAGATTTGGCTTTCCCTTATATTTATCCACAAGAATATAAAATAACAAAAAAAATATTTCAAGAAAAAATTAAAGTTCGGAATCCTTTTGTTGAAAAGTTTAAAAAAGAGCTTAAAAAAGAATTGGCTTTAGCTGGTTTTAAAAATTTAGAAATTCACGGTCGAATTAAACATCTTTACAGTTTTTATTTAAAATTAAATCGTCCAGAAATTAATAAAAATCCAGATAAGATTTATGATCTTATTGCCATTAGAATCATTGTCCCGGAAAAAATAGTTGATTGTTATTCTATTTTAGGATTAATCCACAGCAAATGGAAACCATTGCCTCAGCGAATTAAAGATTATATTGCTATGCCAAAATTTAATGGATATCAATCTTTACACACAACAGTTTTTGGACTAGATAATAAAATTATTGAAATTCAAATTAGAACACAAAAAATGCACCGCGAAACAGAATACGGAATTATTGCTAATTGGGTTTATGCGGAAAAAGGAAAACCAAAACATGGGGGACAAATAGACAAAAAAAGAATGATTTGGCTTAATCATTTATTAGAATGGCAAAAAGAATCCGAATCTGAACAACCAGAAGAATTTTTAAAAAAATTAAAAATAAATTTTTTTAAAGATCGAATTTTTATTTTTACTCCTAAAGGAGATGTCATTGATTTGCCTGAACAAGCGACACCAATAGATTTTGCGTATCATGTTCATACAGATATTGGACATAGTTGCACTGGAGCTTTAATTAATAATCATTTAAGCCCTTTGGATACTCTTTTAAAGAGCGGGGATGTGGTTAAAATTATTACCAGTAAAAGCAGAAAAAAACCAAGCCTTGATTGGCTTAAATTCGCAAAAACTCATCAAGCTCGATCTAAAATAAAATCCGCTTTAAAAATTTAAAACATCAGAATTTTATCTATTTGTTTTTAATCTAATTTCTTTATATACCTATAATGGTAAAGGAAAAATTATTAACAAATTAACAAACAAATCGATTATTTAATCTCAATAATTAAATCACCTATTATTAACCAAATAATTAAAATGCCAATGAAGTCCAAAAAGTTCAAAATATACTTTCCGGTCTTTCTTTTGCTGCTGTTTCTAACCGCTCGCGCTTGTGCTTTGCCAGCGCGGTAGGTATACTGATTACAACTACCAGC
>JAGUXS010000061.1 GCA_020061725.1 Patescibacteria group bacterium
AATTAAAAATATGAAACTATTAATAACCGGCGGAGCTGGATTTATCGGTTCTAATTTTATACATTATTGGATAAAAAAATATCCAAATGACAAAATTGTCAATTTGGACGTTTTAACTTACGCTGGAAATTTGGAAAATTTAAAAGATATTGAAAATAATAAAAATTATAAATTTGTAAAAGGCGATATTTGTGACACTGAATTAGTAAATAATTTAACAAAAGATATTGATTTAATTGTTCATTTTGCGGCCGAAACGCACGTTGATCGTTCAATTATAAATAGTTCTAATTTTATTAGAACTAATGTGGAAGGCGTTCGAGTCTTGCTTGACGCGGCGAAAAATAATAATATTAGATTTCATCATATTTCTACCGACGAAGTTTTTGGCGCGCTTGACTTTAAAGAAAAACCATTTAATGAAAAAACGCATTATAATCCCCGAAGCCCTTATAGCGCTTCAAAGGCGGCATCTGATCATTTAGTTAGAGCTTATTTTTATACTTATAAATTACCAATCACTATTTCTAATTGTTCTAATAATTATGGACCGTATCAATTTCCGGAAAAAATTATTCCTCTTTTTATCACTAATTTAATTGAAAATAAAAAGATTCCAGTTTATGGAGAGGGTAAAAATATTCGTGATTGGATTCATGTAGATGATCACAATGCCGGAGTAGAGGCGATTATTAAAAAAGGTAAGATTGGAGAAACTTATTGTTTGGGTGGTGGAAATCAATTAACTAATTTGGAATTAACTAAAAAAATATTAACTTTGATGAAAGTTGATGAAGAAATGATTGAATTTGTTGCCGATAGACCAGGACATGATTTACGTTATGATATAGATTTTTCCAAAGCCAAGAATGAACTTGATTGGGAGCCAAAAATTAATTTTGAATATGGTTTAAAAAAGACAATCGAATGGTATAAAAACAATAAAAAATGGTGGAAGCCATTATTAAGCAAGTGGTTTGTTGAAAATTATAAAAAGATAAATTCATGTTTTTATAGTTAAACGCGTGATATTCAATCATTTAATTATTGTTCAATTATAATAAAAACGCTTCGAAAATATATCGAAGCGTTTTTATTATAATTACTTATTATTTTACTTATTATTCAACTGGTGGTATTTCTGAATCTATTGGAGTTTCTGGAGTTATTGGAGTTTCTGGAGTTATTGGAGTTGTATTTTTTTCAATCGCAGGCTTAGCTTCATATTCAGCAATAGCTTGAACAACCTTTCCATCTTTTTTCAAATCTTCTATAAATAACACATGATCTCTATTTATTCTCATTAAATCTTTTGGTCCATGCAATTCTTCTCCTAATTTAATTAAAGAAATAGATTGCGCTGTTTGCGGTTCAGGATTTTTTGGGTCTTGAGATTTTTGCAACACTTGTTTTATTTGAAGATAATAAATATTGTCTAATACAACCTCATTAGCATTTTCTTTAATCACATGACCAAAATAAACTTGCCCGTTAGTTAAAAATACCCCTTGCCATTCGCCTTTAGCGGATTTTGTTATTTCAGAACCCTTTTGGTTATTTAAAACAAAACCCACTACTCCGACAATAACTAAAACTAAAACGATCAATCCAATAATCAAACCAGTTGTCTTAGGTGGCGATGTGTAATGTTTACTTTCTTCAGAAGATTTTGTTTCTTCCGTGTCAAAATCTTCCATAGGCGATTTTCTAATATCCATAGTCATAATTTCTCTCCTTTTTATTAATTGTTAATTAGTATTAATTTTATACTAATTTTTAAATTAATAAATATAAAAAAAATAAAAAAGGGGCAAAAATTTTATAAATTTTTGCAAAATCTAAATGTCAAAATCCAAATAACAAATAAAATTTTAAACCCAAAAAAATACAATTAAGGCTTGTGATTTAAAATTTAATTGAATATTAGGATTTAATCATCGTGATTAATAAAATTTTTCTTTAATAGAATATAATATTCTTAGATAGGAATATTATTAAACATTTTGAAAATATTGTCAAAGTATTATTCTGTGAATAACTTTAAAGAATGAATTATGAATTATGAATTATGGGTAGGAATATATTTCTGTAAATTTCCAAAGTTTTTTCTGCGCATTTTTCCCAGCAAAATTCTTTGGCTCTTTTAAATCCTTTTTCAATTAATTTAGCTCTTAATTTTTCGTTGTTTAAAATTACTTCTAAAGCCTCGCTTATTTCTTCTTTTTTATGTGGATTAATTAAAATGACTGATCCAGCTGTTATTTCTGATAAAGATTCAATATTAGAAGCAATCACTGGAATTTTTTTTGCCATTGCTTCAATCACTGGCATGCCAAATCCTTCATATAACGATGGAAAAACAAATACTTTTGCTTCAGAAAATAAAGCGTTTAAATTTTCTGGACCAATATATCCAGTAAAAATAATTTCATTTTTATAGGGAGAACGCGAAGTTTGTTTATGAATTTTTTGAGCATTCCATCCATCTTTGCCAGCAATAACTAATTGATATTTTATGGTAGAATTTTTTTGAAATAATTCATAAGCCTCAATCAATGTTTCAATGTTTTTTCGCGGTTCAAGAGTGCCTAAAAATAAAATAAAATTTTCTTTAATTTTATATTGGTTTTTAATTTTTTCTATTTCTGATTTGGGAGGGTTGTGGAAGAGTTCTTTGTTAATGCCATTGTAAATCACTTCTATTTTATTAGCTGGAGTTTTAAATATTTTTATTAAATCTTGTTTTATACTTTGAGAGATGGCAATAATTTTTTTTGCTCTTTTTAAAGCGTTTGGCATTATCATTTTAACATTTAAAAATTGGCTGGGCGGAAATAATTTAGGAAATTTATAAATACTTAAATTACGAACAGTTACTATTGAAGGTTCATCGTACGATAGGGGTAAATTTGGGGCTGGAGAGTGCCAAACATCAAGATTTTCTCTTTTTAAAAAAGCGGAAATTAAAAAATGAAAATAAACGATAGGCAAGAATTTTTTATATTGTATAAAAGGAAAATATTTTATTTTTACCCAAGGTTTTGAAAATTTTGTTATATTTTTTTTAGCCACTTCTTTATCAAAAAATAAAATAAATTCATTTTTTTTATTTTCAAGATTAATCAAATGTTTTACTAATTGATAAGTATAGTGGGTTATTCCCACCAAATCATCTTTTTCTGGATTTAAAATTGTTCGACAATCAATACCTATGCGCATAAAATTAGGAATTAGAAATTAACTTGTAGCTTGTGGGGAAAATTTTTATCAGCGCCTTTCCGATAATGACAAATTATGTTATTCTAAATAAAGAATAACATAATAACATAAAAACACAAGAAGTAAAGGAGACATGAGCTTCCTAAAATTGGAGGGGGTTGTTAAATTCAAATTTAGATGTGGTATGCCTATAAAAGGTTATTGAAAATTTGTCATTTGTCATTATTTTGAATTTTTAATTGTCATTTTACATTTTTTTATTTTTACATTTTTATTACTCGTTATTTTACAACATTAATTAACTTTATCATTTTTATTTTCTACAAGCCACAAGTTAATTTTTATGCCTATCATTGCTATAAATAAACATGCTTATCACAATTATCAAATTTTAGAAACCTATGAAGCAGGAATTGTTTTGACTGGACCAGAGGTTAAATCGGTTAAAAAGGGGCAAATTAATCTTAAGGGAAGTTATATTTCTTTGGATTTTAGAATTTCAGAAAAACCCCTTTCTAATATTATTTCAAAATTTTCTCTTCCTTGTGTTTGGCTAATTAATTGTCATATTTCTCCTTACGCTCCAGCGGCTGGAATTCAAAAAAATTATCAACCAACCCAATCGCGAAAACTTCTTTTTAAAAAAAAGGAAATTAATTCTTTGATTGGCAAATTAAAAATTCCGGGCTTGACATTATTACCAATAAAAGTATATACTAAAGGCAAAATAATTAAATTAGAAATTGCATTAACGCGAGGAAAGAAAAAATATGATAAAAGGGAGGATATTAAAAAAAGAGAGACAAAAAGAAAAATAGAAAGAGCGTTAAAGAATTTTTAATTTTTTCCCAATGTTTTTCGACGTTTCAGCTTCAATGTTTCAGTCGGAATAAATTAAAATAAATTAGTTGGAACTTCGATTTATTATATTTATTATAATTAGACAAGTACAATTTATAATTAAAAGAGAAAAAAATAAAAATTAAAAATTTATTAATTTTATACGCAGTATGAAATAAACAGATAATGATAAATTAAAATTAAATTTTGATTTATCATTGATTTTTATTTGGGGATGTTTAAAATCGATGAGAAAGTTCTTTAAAATTAGCTGGTTGTCGTGACAAGACATAAAAATGTCAAATATAATAAATGCTAAATTTATTGCGCAGGTAAAAGAAAAAGTTCTTGCTTTTGTAAGCTCTTTTACTTTGACACCTGTTTCTGCTGTAGCTTAATTTTTTAATCTACAGCCATCCAACTATTGATGTCTAATAAATAGATTCCGGATGTCATTTTTAGACTAGATAATTTTTTTTGTCTTAAATTAAATTATTGAAATTCATTAAGACTTAAAGTAAACGATATTTGTTTATTTTTTTCGCTTATCTTGAAATTTTAAATAAACTATGCCAGTAGAGAAATTTTTAAATATTTTTTCAGACAGGAGTGAAAATCTCCTCATCTCCACCAAAAAAACAATTAAAACATTTAATTTTATCATTTTTATTTTTTTAAAAATTAAAAATTAAATCTTTTGTTTTTTAATTTTCAAAAAAACGAGAGGCAAAAGTTAATTAATATGAAATCACATAAATCAATCACAAAACGTTTTAGTAAAACTAAAACAGGGAAAATTTTGCATCGCGTTTGCGGACAAGATCATTTTAACGCGCGCGAAAAAGGTAAAACCACTCGAGGTAAACGTCGAGATAAAATATTATCCCCAGCATTCCAAAAAGCTTTAAAAAAACTTTTTTAGAAATTTTTAATTATAAATGCAAAAATACATTGTAATTTTACAAGTTACAAGCTAATTTATATGAGAACCTATCGCAATAAATACGCCGTTTATAAAAGGCAGAAAAAATTTTATTATAAAAATGAAAAAATATTTGCTCCGCAAGTTAAACTTATTGACGAACAAGGGGAATTTATTGGAATTTTTCCAACAAAAGAAGCGCTTGCAATGGCGCGAGAAAAGGGATATGATTTAGTGGAAATTTCTCCCAAAGAAAATCCTCCAGTGGCGAAATTTTTGGATTTTGGACAACTTCAATATGAAGAGCAAAAAAAACGACAAAAGCAAAAAATTAAATTAAAAACAGTGGAAATAAAAGGAATGAGATTAAGTTTTCGAATTAGCCAGCACGATTTAGAAGTAAGGATAAATCAAGCAAAAAAATTTTTAAGTAAAAAACATAAAATTAAAATAGAAATGAATTTGAAAGGAAGAGAAAAAAAACATACAGATTTAGCTTTGGAAATTATGCAAAAATTTATTGAGCAATTGGGAGAAAAAATTATTATTGAACAGCCGATTACAAGATTGGGTGGTAATTTATCTGTTTTGATAAAAGGAGAATAAAAATAAAATTTACTATAAGTCAATATAGTACTCATAGAAATTCAGAAAATTTTAAATAAATTTTAAATATTGTTTAACAACTTAAGAAGCGAAATATCTTCTTTATCAACTAAAGTAAGCTTGATGACTTTCTTTTTAGTGTTTTTTAAAGATTTGTCTTTGGCTTGCCTTTCATTATTTGTAATTTTTATTATTTTAAAAATTTTGCCTATTAAAAATTGATTAAAAATTAGAAATTAGAAATTAGAAAATTGCAAAAATTTCCTCTTAAAATTTTTGCTTATTTTTTTATGTTTAATATTGAAGAAATTTTTTTACATTCATATCGTCAAAATGATAGAGGAATTTATAATTGTCTTAGTTTAAATGAGATTCACCCTGCAGAAATTTTAATAAAAATGAAATTGTTTAACAGCGCAAAAAATAACGAAATAAAAAATATTGAAAAAGAAACTTATTCAATTAGAGCGGAAGATTTTAAAGAAAATGAAATTTTATTTTTATCAGATGAAGAAAATAAAATTATTGATCCATTAAGAAAATTTGATAAAAAAAATTCTATTTTTTTAGAATTAGGCGGAGGTAATGGAAGATTTGCCATAAAATTAATGAAAGAAGGATATTTTGTGATAGAATCGGATATTGCCGAGGGATCAGTGAATAGAGTTAAACAAATAGCCAAAAAAAATAATATTAAAAATGGAATCTACGCGATTATTGACGCGGAAAATTTACCATTTAAAAATGAAAGTGTGGACGCGATATTTTTAATCGCTTCTTTACATCATTTGCCAAATCCATCTATCGCTATTTCTGAAATATTTAGAATTTTAAAAAAGGGAGGGAAATTACTTATTTTAAGAGAGCCGGCTTCGTGGCATTATTATTTTTTTTATCCTGTTTATAAAATTTTTAAAAAAATAATTCGCAAAAAAAACAATAAACCAATTTCTTTAGCTGACGATGTAACTTTTGGATTTTCTAAAAGAAAAATAAAAAAATTATTAAATCCATTTTTTAAAGAAATTAAAATTATTCCGGTTCATTATCTTAGAAAGATTTATACGAATTTTATTTTATTAAAATCAAAACTTATTAGAAAAAAATGTATTGAAAATAAAAAAATTATAAAATTTTTAAAAACCATTGATGATAAAATAATTTCTCATATTCCGTTTGTGAATAATTTATCATGGGATTGGGACATTTATTGTGAAAAACCAAAAACTCAAATATCAAATCCAAAAACCACAATTAAAAAATAAATTTAATTTAAAAAATTATCAAAATTTTAGCAACCAGCTTAATTATAAAAAATAAAAATTTTAAGTTTTTTTATAATTTTACTTTTGACATTAAATAAAAATTGTATTTATATTTTTATGTTAATCCCTTTTCTTGTTTTGTTTGCGACATTGGGATTTTTTGTTGGAATTTTAATTAATCCCAATATTATCTATTTATCAATTTTAGTTTTATTAGTAATATTTTTTTCTTTGGCAAAATTTTATTCCTGGAAATTAAAAAATAAAAATTTTTGGTATTTTTTAATTACTCCTTTTTTATTTTTTATTTCCAACGTTTTGTTTTTTATTCTTTTAGAAGAATCATTTTTTTTGAAGTGCGTTGTTGCGGGTTTATTTGTTTTATTGCAATGGTTTATTTATAAAAATATTTTTTTTCTTTTTAAAAAACCAGAAAAATATCAGCCAAATTCGATAAGAAATATTTTTAATTTTATTAATTTAATCTCAATTTTTTTCTTTACTAGTAGTTTTTACGCTTTAATTATTTTTGTTGGAGCGCCTGTTTGGTTATTGTCTATTTTTTTATTTTTGATTATTTTTTTAATTCTCTTTCAATTTTTTTGGATTAATAAAATTTCAGAGAAAAAAGCGCGGTTTTTTACTTTAATTTTTGGATTAATTTTTATAGAAATATTTTTAATAGTTAGTTTTTTACCCACAAGTTTTTATGTTAATGGATTGATTTTAACCTTAATTTATTTTAATATTAAAAATATAAGCAAAAAATATCTTTTAAATGTTTTTTATTCAGAGAGTAGCGGTAAGCCTTTAATAGAAATTATTCAACGTGCAACAGTTCGATATTTAATAATTAATATTTTAGCTTTAGTCCTAATTTTAGGAACCGCGCAATATTATTAAATTAAAAATGTAAAAATCAAAAATCAAAATTTAGGTATCCTCGCCGATATTTTATAAATTTTTAATTTTGATTTATTTTATGTCTAATAAAATAACAAAATTTGTTCATCCAATACGTTTTTTTAAAACGCATTCTCAAAAAAATAACAATGATAATCATAACAATAATAATTTAATAAAAGTTATTATTATTTCTTTAATTATTGGTTTGATTGGCGGAATAGTTGGTCAAATGACAATGAATTATTTGAGCAAAAAAAATTTATTATCAATAATAGAGCAATCTAAACAAAATTTTTTAGAAAAACAAATAATTGTAGAAAAAAAAGATGAAATAATAATTAATCAAGACGAAAAAATACAACAACTTATTCCTGAACTAATGCCAACGATTGTCAATATATATAAAAAGAAAGAGAATCCAGTAAAAAATTTTTTGGATCAAATTTATTCTTTTAATGATTTAGTTGGCAATGGATTTATTATTACTAACGACGGATGGATAATCAGCAACGATCAAGTTATTAAAGATTCAATAGAAAAATATGCGATCGTTGTTGCCAACGATGGAAAATTTCAAGAGATTGAAAATTTAATTAAAGATCCTTTAACAGGAATTGTTTTTTTAAAAATCAAAAGTTTTAATAATTTAACCGCGGTAAAATTTATTGATTGGGATGAAGTAAAAACAGGACAATCCGTTGTAATTTTAAATAAAACAAATGCTTTGGAAAATCAATTTATACTTAGCAATATAACTAATCTAAATTTTAAAAATATTACTCAATCTGAAAAATTATTTTCTTCTTCGGAAAAAATAGATGATTATATTTTAATTCAAGATAAAATAGAATTTAATTATAACGGAAGCCCTTTATTTAATTTAAAAGGAGAGGTTGTGGGAATTTTAACTCGCGAGCCTCAAAACGCAAACTCGTCTTCTAATAAAGCGTTTTTACAAACGGCAATTGGAATTAATTATTTTAAAAATATTATTAATAAGACTTTGTCAATAAATCAAATTAATAGACCATATTTTGGAGCGCGTTATTTAAATTTAAATAACGTGTTAATAAAAAGTTTTAATCGGAATGGCGCGTTAATTTTAGATGTAGAAAAAAACAGCCCAATCTTTAATAAATTAAAAGAAGGAGATATTATTGTTAAAGTGGAAAACGAGGGAATTAAAGAAAAAAAGAGTTTGACAAGTTTAATTAATGAATATCAACCAAATCAAAATATTAAATTGACCATTATTAGAGATGAAAAAGAAACGGAAGTGAAAGTAAAATTGAAATAAAAAAATATTTTACACTTATTTTTATTCATGTGTATTCGCATTTAGTAAATTTATGATTGACTTAATTATTATTAATTCTATAAATTACCTGTAACACTTTCTTTTTTTTATCGTCTTAATTATAACTAACTCCAAATGCTTAAAGTTCGAGAAAAATTTATTTTATGGAGAATTCAACAAGGCAAAATCAAGGCATTTGAGGAAATTTATGATTTTTACGCCCCTAAAATTTACAAATTTATTTATTTTAAAGTTTCTCTTGTGGAAGACGCTGAAGACTTAACAAGTCAAACTTTTATTAAATTTCTTAAATATTTAAATAATAAAAAAACAATAAATAATTTACAGGCCCTTTTATACAATATAGCTAAAAATTTAGTAATAGATTTTTATCGTCAAAAAAAGCAAGTCAGTTTATTTGATGATAAAATAAAAGATCAATTAGTTGATGAAAAAAATTTAATTGAAAATTTAAATTTAACTCTTGATTTAGCGATAGAGATTGAAAACATCAAAAAAGCTTTAAAAAAATTAAACAACGAAGATAAAGAAATAATCATTTTGCGTTTTATAAACGATTTGTCCATTGGAGAAATATCTAAAATTCTTGGCAAATCGCAAATTAATATAAGGGTTTTTTTACATAGAGCGTTGAAAAAATTAAAAAAAATTATGAATTATAATTAGTGGTTAATTTTATCCCCTATTAATTTTTATGTCTTTAACTCAAAAACTTAAAATTTTAAAAAATATTCAACCGCGAAAAAAATGGCTGGAACAAACCAAAGAGGGTTTTTTAATGCAAGCAAAAAAAGAATTTGAATATGTCCGTTCAAATAATATTTCATTAAATAATAAATATTCAACATCGTTGATTTTTTTAAAATTATTTTTAAAGCCAATAAGCGCGTTGGCAATGGTGGCGATTTTATTTTTTAGCGGTTCAACTTTTACGATTCAAGCGGCAAAAAATACAACGCCCGGCGATCCTTTATATGTGATTAAAATTAATTTAGAAAAAACACAAAAAATGTTAACTAATGATAAAGAAAAAAGGGTTGGATTAGCAATAAATTTCAGTAAAGAACGATTAAAAGAATTAAAAAAACTTTCTTATTCTACTACGCCATCAACTAAAAATGATAAAAATATAAAAACAGCCACTCAAAATTTAAATGAAGGGATTAAAGAAATCAAAGTTTCTTTGAATGAATTAAAAGAAGAATCAAATTCTAAAACAACAATAGAAACAGCAAAAACAGTTGATGCGCAAACTGTTAAAATTGAAAAAGAATTGATTCAAACAAAAAAAGAAGCAAGTCCTTTAATTAAAGAAGAAATAGAAAAAGTTCTTAATTCTGTTGAAGAAACAAGTTCACACGCCCTTCAAACCATTATAAATGAACAAGAAATAACAAAAACAGATTCTGTTATAAAAAATGAAGCAACTGATATTATTGAAAATAAAATTAAACAAACAGAAGAAAAAATTGAAGAAGTAAAAAATAAAGCTGTTGATTTAATTGAAGCTTCTGAATCAGAAATTTTAGTGGAAATCGAACAAGGAGGGGGAGAAATAGATCAAATTGATCAGCAAAAAATTGAAGAAAATATGGAAACAAAAAAACAAGAGAACGCTAAAACACAAGAACAAAAAAATAATGAAACAATAAAACAAGAAGATATAAAAACATTGGAAGAAATTCAAAACTCAAAATCAAAAACTCAAAATCAAAATGAAAATCTCAAAACAGAAGAAAAAAATCAAGAGAATATAAAAATACAAGAGGCAAAAAAGCAAGAAACAATAAAACAAGAAGATGTTAAAATAGTTAAAACAATAAAACAAGATAAAAATGAAATAATTGTTCAGCAAAAAATTAAAGAGAATATAGAGAAGAGTCAAGAGATTATAAAAGAAACAAATAAAGCGGAAGCAATTTTAAAAGAAGTTAAAGAGACGTTAAAACAAAAAGATTTAAATAAAAGCGATTTAAATATAATTGCCGAAAAAGTGGCAGTGAGTAAAAAATTAATTAATATAGCTGATAAAGTGGCGGAAAAAAATATTAAAATATTAAAACAATAAAATAAAACAATAAAACAAAATTATTTTAATTAGAGTAGATTAGAAATTTATAATATTAGTGTTTATTTATGTAAAAAGATTAGCGGTTGATTTATTTGTTTTTTAAACTTGCGCTTTTTTTAAAATTTCTTTATAATAAAAACATAGACTTAAGCCCTAAAAAAAGCTAAAAGCTAATTAGAGGGGTTTGAGCGTGTGTTTTTACACACAAATCAAGTAGTTTTTGTGAAAAACCAAAAGGTCGATTCCATTAATTGGAAATTTTTTCAATACTACTTTTTAGCTTGAACTTAATTTATAAGGTAAAAGATATATTACAATGAGATTAAAAAAATATTTTAGTGAAATTTGAGTTTTAAGTTCGGGCCTTAATTAAAATTAATAATTTTAATTTGCAAAAATTAACATAATTTATAGTTTATTAGAGAATTTTCTAAAAATTAATTCCTAAAAAGCTAATTAATTAATTAATGTTAACCCGCAAATTAAAATGGAGAAAATTTATATGAGTAATAAATTAAAATTAACAGGTCTATTCGTAATTACCATAATGATTGGTGTTTTGGGATTAGCCGCTGTTATGCCAGTTGCCGCAGTTGAAACAATTGTTGACAAGGATTTGGTAAAAACCGCTGATTCCGGAAAAGTTTATGTGGTTTCTGGAGACACAATAAGACACATTGTAGATATAAATGTTTTTAATTCATACGGTTATGCTGTTAAAAATATTAAAACCGTTGCCAGTTTAGCTGATTACACAGTCGGAGCTGCGTTAAACAAAGTAATGGACGGAACCTTAATTAAATCATTGACTGATAATGCTGTTTATGTTGTTTCTAATGGCAACAAACGACATATTACAACTTTAACCGCTTTTAATGGATTGGGTTATAAAGTTGCGAATATTGTTAAATTATCTTCAAAAGATATGGCGGCTTATACTACTGGCGATAGTATTACTTCAGCCGCAACCATTCCAGACGGCGCTTTAGTTAAAGCAACTGATTCAGGGAAAGTTTATGTAATTGAAAACGGAAAGAAAAGACATATTAAAGATATAGAAGCTTTCAAAATAAATAACTTTCAAACAAAGAACATTTTAGTAATTCCATCTGCCATAGTGGCAAGTGTCACAGCTGGCGAGGTAGTTATTGCTAAAATTACACCCACAACACCTGCAACACCTGCAGTCACCAGTGGCTTGGCTGTCGCTTTAGCTGCTGATACCCCAGTAAGCGGAACTTTGATAGCTAGACAGTATGCCGCTCCTTTAATTAATATTGCTTTTAAAGGTAATGGCACGGTTACTTCTGTTACGTTAAAAAGAATTGGCGTTTCTGAAGATGCAACTCTTGCGAACGTCTATCTCTTTGATGGAAAGACAAGATTAACTGATGCTGGTTCAGTTTCTGCTGGCAATATTACTTTTTCAAATCCAGCAGGACTTTTTACAGTAAGTGATTTTAAAAATATTTCTGTAAAATCTGATATTGCTGCTCTTACTGCAGGACAGACTGTTGGCATTCAATTGACCGCTGTAACAACAAGCAAAGACACAGTTAGTGGTTTGCCAGTTTCTGGTAATCTTCAAACTATTGCCACAGCTACTTTAGCTGATGTTACTTTTGGTACAGTTACTCCGTCTGGCGGTAGCATTGATCCAGCTAAAGATGTGACTGTATGGCAAAGCTCTCTTACTATTTCTCAACGCGATGTCAATCTAACTCGTTTTGCTTTACGTCAAGTTGGTTCAATTAACAATAGTGATATTAATAACTTCCGTCTAATGGTTGATGGCGTTCAAATCGCTTTAGTTGCTAATTTAGACGCTAATGGTTATGTCACTTTTGATATAAATCCAGCTAAAACTTTAGTTAATGGCAATCGCACAGTAAAAGTATTAGCTGATATTTTAGGCGGTTCTTCTCGTACCTTTAAATTCTCGCTTCGCCAAAAAGCTGACATAGAAGTATTAGATTCATCTTATGGTGTCAATGTTGGTTCTACTGCAATTTTCCCAGTTGCTTCAGCCGAAACTACTATTACCGCTGGCACCATGACTGTTCAAAAAGCGGCTGATTCTGCTTCTGGCGATGTAACCCTTAATGCTAATGATGTATCATTGGGTAAATTTACCTTTACTGCTTATGGCGAACCAATTAAAGTAGAAACTTTAAAAGCTCAATTTACTCATAGCGCAGACAATGCTACTAGTTTACGCAATGGTCGCATTATGGTAAATGG
>JAGUXS010000024.1 GCA_020061725.1 Patescibacteria group bacterium
AAATTTAATTTTCAAATTAAAAGTTAAAGCGCGTGTCCTTTTAAGAATTCTTGAGAGGACATTCTTTTTTTTCCTTCAAGTTGCAGTTCTTTAATAATTAAAATTTCACAACTACATTTTATCGCTAGTTCATTATTTTCAGTCGTAAAAAATTTACCAATTTTAAATTTATGGAAGTTCGCGGTAAATTCATTTTGGTTTATAATTTTAGTTTTGAAAATTTTTAAATTTTTTCCTTTGAATTTTGTAAAATTTCCCGGCCAAGGAGAGAAAGCGCGGATTTGATTTTGAATTTCTTGAGCTGATTTTGTCCAATCAATTTTTCCATCCTCTCTTTTTAAAATTTTTGTATAACTCGCTTTTGATTCATCTTGTTCAATTAACGATGAATTATTAGAAATAAATCGCGAATCAATTAAATCAATTTTGCCGATGGTTAAATTTTTTTGATATTTCTCTTGCCATAAATTTAATATTTTTTTTGTTTCTTGAATATATTTTGGCAAAATTTCTACAAGGAGTTTAGCTCCTAAATTGGCTAATTTATCATGTAAAATTTTACTGTCGTAATAATTTTTTATTTCACATTTTATAGTTTGTATTATTTTTCCAGTGTCCATTTTTGTATCCATAAGAATAATAGTTACGCCTGTTTCTTTGTCGTTATTTAAAATCGCAAATTGAATTGGCGAAGCTCCGCGATATTTTGGGAGTAGAGAAGCGTGAATATTTAAACAACCAAATTTTGGAATTTCTAAAATTTCTTTTGGCAGGATTTGACCATAAGCAGCAACAATAATTAAATCTGGTTGCGCTTTTCTTATTATTTCTATATTTTTTTTGTCTTTAATATTTTTTGGTTGGAATAAAAGAATTTTATGTTTTAAAGCAACTTGTTTTATTGGCGAGGCGCGCAATATTTGATTCCGGCCAACTAATTTATCTGGTTGCGTAATTATATTTGTAATATTAAAAATAGAATTTTTAATAAGAGATTCTAAAATTGGCGCGGCAAAATCAGAAACGCCGATGAATATGATATTTAATATTTGATATTTAATATTTGACATAATTATACAAAAAAAGTAATAGATAGAAATACAAAAATTAAAATGTAAAATAGGCAATTTAAAGTTTAAAATAATCCTTTAACTTGCGATAAAATTTTAAATTTATTTTGAATTTAAATTGTCTGTTTTGCATTTTTTGTTTTACGTTTTGTATTTTTTATTTTATCAATAAATAATATTCCGTCTAAATGATCTATTTCGTGTTGAATAATTCGAGCGAATAGATTTTCAGCTTTAAATTTTATTTTTTTTCCATTTTTATCCAAAGCCTTAACCGTAATTTTTTTTGATCTTTTTACTGAGCCAAAAAATCCCGAAATAGAAAGGCACCCTTCTTCGCCAATTTCTTTTTTCCAAGATTTATTGGCGATTTTAGGATTAATTAAAATTAAAATTTTATTATTTAAATTATAATAACTATTTTGAAACATATTATCATAAGCATTAATGTGGACATAAGTGTTATCATAGACGCGAACTAAAATTAATTTTATACTTTCTCCAATTTGCGGCGCGGCTAAACCAACTCCCTTTGCTTCTTTTAATGTATCAATCATATTTTTAATTAATTTTTGAATTTCCTCATTTTTTATATCTTGTTTTTTAATCTTTTTTGTTTTTTGTCTTAAAATTGAATTTGGATGTTGTAAAATTTTTAGAGACATAAAAATAAAATATAAAAATTAAAATGAAAAATAGGCAATGCAATTTAAAATGAAATATTAAATAAAGTTCAGAAGCTATAAAGTTCAGAAGCTTTAAATTAAAAGTTATAATTCAAAGTATTTCTATTGGATCCACATCAATAATCCAATTTTCGTCAAGATCTTTTAAAATTTGTTCTAACTCATTGTTGATTATTAATTGTTGATTGTTAATTATTTTAAGAATAATTTGTTTTCTGTGTTTTTCTCTAACTTTTGGAATTATTGGAAGCATTTGATAGAAAGTTAAATCTTTTATCAATTTTAATCTATTGACTAATTCATTTGTTTTTTCTTCTACTTTTTTTAAATCAGAATTTTGATAAATTAATTTAATTAATTTGCAAAATGGCGGATAATTAAATTTCTTTCGCATTTTAATTTCGCGTTCATAAAAAAAATCATAATCCTGTTTAGATAGGGCTTGAATTACATAATTTTCCGGAGAATGTGTTTGAATTAAAATTTTTATTTGTTTATTTGTTATTGATTGATTGTTTGCCCAATTAATAATTTTAGAAAGTTGTTGAAAAGTTTTTTCAAAAGAACGAAAATCTGGACGATAAAGCAAAGAATCAGCGGAAATAATTCCAATTAAATTAAAAATTAGTTTATTAGTTAGTGAATTAAATAATTTAAAAAAGAATTGTGTTCCAATAATAATATCATAGTTTGTAATTTGCGATTCATAATTTATAATTCGTAATTTATAATTTATATTTTCCGTGTCTTTGTCAATTCTTAGCGTTTTGGCTGTTGGGAATAATTTTTTAATTTCTTTTTCAACCCTTTGTATTCCAATTCCAGAAGTTTTTATATTTACTCCGTTGCAATGAGGGCATTTTGTCGGAATATTTTGCGTAAACTCTGTTAAATTTCGCGAAGTGGAAATTTCGTCAAAAACAGAATTATTTAACAAAATAAAATTGCAATGATAACAAATTAGTTTGTAGCTTGTAGTTTGTGGTTTGTAGCTTGAATTGAAGGGCAAATTGCAATTTGGACATTTAAATAAATATCCGCAATCTTGACATTTTATTGTTGTCCCAGCCCCGCGACGATTAAGAAATAAAAATATTTTTTGTTTCTTTTTTAAATTTTGTTTAATTATTTCTTCTAAATTGTCGCTAATTAATGAATAATTATTTTTACGCCATTCATCTTGCATATTAATAATTTTAATATTAGCTTCATTAGCTTCTGTTGCGTGGCATAGCGATTTTATTTTTAATTTTAATGATTGAGATGATAAAAAATACGTCTCCACGCGCGGCGCTTGACTGGAAAAAATTAATTTAGTTTTAGTTAGTTCACTAAGTTTTTTGGCTAATTTTTGAACATTATAACGAGGATTTTGTTCTGATTTATATTCTGTTAAAACCTCTTCATTGTCTATAATAATTAAATTTAAATTTTTAATTGGAGCAAAAATAGCTAAACGCGTTCCTAAAATAATTTTAATTTTTTGATTATATATTTTTTGCCATTCTTGCCAAAAAAGAATTTTAGAAAGTTTATTGTGTAAAATAGCGATTTGATTTGGAAAATAATAATTTAAATATTTATAAATTTTCTGAATATCCGTGATTTGCGGAACAATAATAAGAATTTGTTTTGTTGAATCTTTGTTTGTTAATTGTTTAATAATTTTTATATAAATAGTTAATTTTTCTTTCCAATTTTTATAGTATAACAAAATTTGCGCGTTTTTTTGTTCATAAATTAATTCACGAATTATTTTTTTTATTTTTGGTACAGATTCTTTAGAAATCGTTAAATTTTTGGCAGTTTCATAAGTTAGTCCGTGAAAGTGTTTTTGCATTTCACGCTTTGGAATTTCTGGAAGAATAATCTTAATAATTAAAGGTAAAGAACTGTAATAATATTTTTTTATCCATTTTACTAATTTAATCAGATGTTCTGGTAAAATTATTTTTGGTTCAATAATTTTATTAATTTCTTTTAATTTTACCCTGTTAAATAATTTTGTTTTTGACGAAATTTCCGTTTTGCGGGATTTAATAAGGTTGTATTTATTTTGTGTTTTATTTTTTATTTCTATAACAATGCCTTTTATTTTTTGATTATGAAATAGAATTTCCACAATTTGATTAATTTTAATTTTATTTTCAAGTTTTTTTGGGATTAAATAATCAAAATAATTTAATTGTTGCGGAAGGCGAATGGCGGGGATAATCAAAGCGATTAATCGCTGTTCATTATTTAAAAATTGAGTTTTAATGCTTTTAAAAGTAATGTTTATTTTATCGAGAATTTCTTTTTCTAATTTTATAATTAAAGGTTTTAAAATTTTACTTTCTTTAATGTATTGAGGGGTTTTTTGAATCATTTTATCCAATCTTTCATCTATTGAACAAATTGATTGATCAAAAATTTTATCCGCATAATAAACTATTTTTTCCTCCCATGTTTGCGGCGCGGTTTCTTTTTTAAAAAGAGATGCGACAGTGTGTTTTTTAACAATTTCAATAATTTTTTTAGAAAATCCTCTTTTAGCAAGAATTTTTGCGGATAATTCCCCGTGTTTTTTATTTGTTAATTTATATATTATTTTATCTAAATCATGTAAAAGGCTGGCCTTTTCAATTGAATCTATGTCTACATTTATTCCCCTTTTTTTAAATTTTTTGGCTAAAAAAATAGCCACTTTTGCGACTCCTAAAATATGATTAATTATTTTTTCGGGTAATTTGTATTCTTTTAATAAAGACACGCATTTTTTTTGATTTTCATTTGACTTTTTCATGTTTAAATACTATCATAAATAGCGGTTGTTGACAAATTTGTTGACAATATTTTAATTAAAGTTATTCTATAAACAACTTGGATTCAAGTTTCTAACGCAACAGCGTTAAGAATTAATTAATTGATTAAAGACCTGGTAAGGTGTTTGATAACCAAGTGTTTTTCTCGGTCGTC
>JAGUXS010000099.1 GCA_020061725.1 Patescibacteria group bacterium
AATTTTATGCAAAAAGAAACAAAAATATCAGATAAAACTAAGGCTGCCCTTGAAGCGATTTCTCAAATTAAACAACGTTTTGGCGAAGGATCAATTATGAAATTAGGAGAAGCTAGAGCAATGCAAGTAGAATCAATTCCAACCGGTTGTCTTTCTTTAGATATTGCTTTAGGAGTAATGGGTATTCCGCGAGGACGAGTGACAGAAATTTTTGGATTAGAATCTTCAGGAAAAACAACTTTAGCTCAACACATAATTGCCGAAGTTCAAAAACAAGGTGGAATTGCTGCTTTTGTTGATGCTGAACACGCTCTTGATCCAGAATATGCTAAAAAAATAGGTGTTAACATCGATGAACTTTTGATTTCTCAGCCAGATACTGGAGAACAAGCGTTAGAAATTGTTGAAACTTTAGTTCGTTCTAATGGGATAGATGTAATTGTCATTGATTCTGTTGCCGCTTTGACGCCAAAAGCGGAAATAGAAGGGGAAATGGGAGATTCTCACATGGGTTTGCAAGCGAGATTAATGAGTCAAGCTTTAAGAAAATTGACTGCCATTGTTAGTAAAACAAAAACCGCTGTAATTTTTATCAATCAGATAAGAATGAAAATCGGGGTATTTTTTGGCAATCCAGAAACGACAACTGGCGGTATGGCTTTGAAATTTTATTCTTCAATTAGAATTGAAGTAAGAAAAGCGACGCAAATTAAACAAGCGGAAAAAATTATTGGCAATTTAATTAAAGTTA
Source organism: Patescibacteria group bacterium (assembly GCA_020061725.1). GTDB lineage: Bacteria > Patescibacteriota > Patescibacteriia > UBA2591 > PGYQ01 > PGYQ01. The sequence continues at coordinate 752 of JAGUXS010000099.1, forward strand.
AAATAGTAAAAAATAAATTGGCCGCTCCTTTTAAAACTTGTGAATTTGATATTATGTACAACGAAGGAATTTCTATTACAGGCGATCTTTTAGATTTAGGAATAGAGCATAAAATAATTTCTAAAACAGGAAATTCTTATTTTTTTAAAGCTATCAAATTAGGCGTCGGTCGTGAAGCGACTAAAAATTTTTTAAAGGAAAATTTAAAATTACAGAAAGAAATAAGAAATGAAATTATAAAAAAAACGACAAACACGCGTAACCCATAAGCGAGTGGCAATTTCGTAAAGCAGGATAAATTAATGTAAAATATAAATAGACAAAATGTAAAATACTAATGCAAAAATAAAAAAATAAAATTAGAAATTTTTTTAATATTTTATTTTACATTTTTATATTGTCTATTTTGCATTTTGATTTTTTATTTTTATATTCTTATGTCTAATCGTCATTTAGCGAGAACTATTATTTTACAGACTCTTTATCAATGGGATTTTAATAAAGAAAAAAATGAACAAATTCCGTTTATTTTAAATAATAATCTAAAAAATTTTGCTCCGGGAATTGATGATCAAGATTTTATACAAAAAATAATCAATGGAATTATTGAAAATATAAAAGAAATAGACGAATGTATTCAAAAATACGCGCCAGAATGGCCAATAGAAAATATTACGATTATTGATCGCAATATTTTAAGAATAGGATTTTATGAACTTAAATTTTCTTTGGAAATTCCTCCAAAAGTGGCAATTAATGAAAGTATAGAATTAGCAAAAGCATTTGGGGGGAGTTCGTCGGGAAAATTTGTTAATGGCGTTTTAGGAACTTTTTATAAAAATAATTTTAAAAAATGAAAAAAAATTTATTTGAATTGGAAAAAAAAATAAATATTTTTTTTAAAAATAAAGATTTATTGAAGCAGGCTTTAATTCATAGATCTTATTTAAATGAAAATCCAAAGTTTCATTTAGAACACAACGAACGTCTAGAATTTTTAGGAGACGCAGTTTTAGAATTAGTTGTGACAGAGTTTTTATATAAAACATATCCAGATAAATCAGAAGGGGAATTAACTAATTTTAGGGCAAGTTTGGTAAATTCTCAAATGCTTTCTGAATTGGCTTTTGAACTTGATTTAGATAAATATATTTTTTTGAGTAAAGGGGAGGCGCAAGAAAATTCAAAAGGAAAAGCGCGACGCTATATTTTGGCAAACGCGATAGAAGCTTTAATTGGATCTATTTATTTAGATCAAGATTATAAAAAAGTAAAAAAATTTGTTGAAAAATATTTTTTAGTAAAATTATCCGAAATTTTAATTAAAAAAACCTATATTGATCCAAAAAGTAAATTTCAAGAAATTGCTCAAGAAAAAACAAGAATAACCCCTTCTTATAAAGTTTTAAAAGAAAGCGGACCTGATCATGATAAACATTTTCAAATTGGGGTTTATTTAAATAAAGATTTAATAGCGAAAGGAGAGGGGAGTTCTAAACAAGAAGCCCAAATTAAAGCGGCAAAAAAAGCCTTGATAATAAAAGGATGGGAAGACTAAAAATCAAAAATCAAAACATAAAAACAAAATGAATTAACCTAATTGCTCCCCCTAATTTTTAATTAATTTAACAAATTGTTTTGGATTTGTTTAAAGTAATTGAGATTAATTAGAACGATTTTACATTTTGATTTTTTATGTATTAATACATTTTAATTTTTTAATTTTTCGCCCTGTTAAATAATTTTATTTTTATAAAATTTCTGTTTTACAGAGTTTAATTGGGTAAATTTATTTTTATGACAAAAGAATCTTGGATAAATAAAGAAACTACTGAACTTTTTAAGGCTATTTTAAGCTTAAAAACACTAGAGGAATGCGAAAATTTTTTTCGCGATCTTTGTACTTTGGATGAAATAAAAAAAATGGAAAAAAGATGGCAAATAGCCAGAATGCTTTATCAAGAAATACCGTATCGAGATATTGCGGAAGAACTTAAGGTAAGTAGCACAACTGTGAGTAGAGTAGCGCAAGGGTTGTATCATGGCGCTAATGGGTGTATTTCAGTTTTAAAAAAATTAAATAATTTGAATTAAAAAAATACCATGTAAATTAAAGTTTAGAATAATTTATATTTAACATTGTGTAAAAAAATTGACATAATTTTTATATATGTTATAGTTGTGGATAATTAACCGTAGACAATGGGTAGT
>JAGUXS010000062.1 GCA_020061725.1 Patescibacteria group bacterium
AAGTATTTTAGAAATGAATGGTAGGTTAATTGAGTTTGTTAATAATTATAATATGAATACAAGATTAAAATCTTTAAACTATAAAACACCCTCTCAATATTTAAAAGAGGAAAAGGATATTATTATACAACGTATCGTTATTTAACAATAATTATTATTTTTAATAAATCACCTTCCAATACAATAAAGTTTGAATTTTTTTTAAATAGTTTATACTTTAAAATATTATTTTTATAAAATCATTATAACATAAATTATTCAATTATGAATTTAATTATTGTTGAATCGCCAACAAAGGCAAGAACAATTGGAAAATTTTTAGATTCTTCTTATAAAGTAGAATCTTCCTTTGGTCATATTCGCGATTTGCCAAAAAGCGAAATGGGAATTGAAATAGAAAATAATTTTAAACCAAAATATGTAATTCCAGATAAGGCCAAAAAGAAGGTTGGCGAATTAAAAAAAATAATTAAAAAAGTTGATTCAATTATTTTGGCGACTGACGAAGACAGAGAGGGGGAGGCAATTGCGTGGCATTTAACTCAAGTCTTAGGAGTTGGAAAATCTCAAATTTCAAATTCCGAATCTCAAATAAATTCAAAATCCAAAATTCAAAATACAAAATTTTTTCAAAGGATTGTTTTTCATGAAATTACAAAAGAGGCAATTTTAAACGCCTTAAAAAATCCTCGAGAAATTGATATAAATCTTGTTGACGCTCAACAAGGTCGACGAATTTTAGATCGTTTGGTTGGTTATGAATTATCTCCTTTTTTGTGGAAAAAAGTTGCGCGAGGTCTTTCAGCCGGTCGTGTTCAGTCAATTGCTGTTTGTTTGATTGTTAACAGAGAAAGAGAGATTGAAACATTTAAGTCAGACGAATACTGGTCAATTGAAGTAGAACTTCAACAATTTGCAATAAATAAGATTAAACAACCTGAAACTAAATTTTTAGCGCGACTTTATAAAATAAATAATAAAATTCTTGATAAATTAGCTATCAAAAATAAAAAAGACGCAGATGAAATTTTGAAAGATTTAGAAGGCGCGAAATATAAAGTAATTGATATTAAAAAAAGAGAAATTAAAAAAAGTTCAACCCCCCCCTTTATTACTTCTACTCTTCAACAAGAAGCTAATCGTAGATTAGGTTTTTCCGCAAAACAAACAATGATGATTGCTCAACAACTTTACGAAGGAATTAGATTAGATAAAGAGGGTTCGGTGGGTTTAATTACTTATATGCGCACAGATTCTTTTAATTTAGCGGAAAATTTTTTAGAAAAAACTCAAAATTATATTAAAAAAAATTTTGGCTTAGAATATGCGTTGGATCAATTTCGTAAATTTAAAATTAAATCTAAATTAGCCCAAGAGGCGCATGAAGCCATTCGACCAACCGAAATTACTCAATCGCCAGAAATGATTAAGAATTTTTTAGATAAAAATCAGTTTAAACTTTATCAATTAATTTGGCAGAGAACATTGGCTTGTCAAATGAAAGAAGCTATTTATGATTCCACAACAATAGATATTGAAGCAATATTACAAGAACACAAGAATAAAGAAATAAAAAAACAAAATTATATTTTTAGAGCAAGCGGTTCAATAATAAAATTTGATGGATTTTTAAAAATTTATCCATCTAAAGTTGAAGAAAATATTTTGCCATCGCTTGAAATTAATGAAATTTTAAATTTGATTAAACTCGCGTCCAATCAACATTTTACTCAACCGCCCGGCCGATACAGCGAAGCATCTTTAATTAAAGCGTTGGAAGAAAATGGAATTGGTCGTCCTTCAACTTATGCTCCGACGATAAGCACAATCATTGAACGAAATTATGTGATTAAAGAAAATAAATATTTAAAGCCAACCGAAATGGGAATTTTAGTTAACGATTTGTTGGTGAAACATTTTTCAAAAATTGTTGATATTAAATTTACCGCTCAAATGGAAAATGATTTGGATCGAGTGGCTCAAGGAGAAATAAAATGGCAACCAATAATTAAAAAATTTTACGATCCATTTAAAGAAAATCTTTTACAAAAAGAAAAAGAAGTTTCAAAAAAAGAATTAACAGAAAAAGAAAGCGATGAAAAATGTGATAAATGCGACAAACCAATGATTATAAAATTGGGTCGTTTTGGCAAATTTTTAGCTTGCGCTGGATTTCCTGATTGCAAAAATACAAAACCATTAGAAAAAGATTTGAGAGAAATGGAACTTTCAAAAGAAAAATGTGAAAAATGCGGAGCTGATATGATTATTAAACACGGTCGATTTGGACCATTTCTTTCGTGTTCAAAATATCCAGAATGCAAAAATATAAAATCAATTAAAAAAACAGTTGGGGTTAAATGTCCGCAATGCAGTAAAGGCGAGATTGTTGAAAAAAAATCAAAAAAAGGGGGAAGAATTTTTTATGCTTGCGATCAATTTCCTGATTGTAAATTTGTCCTTTGGCAAAAACCAATTAATAAAAAATGCGATAAATGTGGAAGTCTAATGGTAATGGTAAAGGATGATGAAATAAAATGTAGTAATAAGGAGTGCAAAGATAAAAATTAAAATGTAAAATTTATGCGTCGGTAGGCGCGAAGAATACAATAATTTTACACTTTGCGCTTTAAATTTTAACTTTTCCCTATGACTCAAGCGCAATTACAAAAATTTATTATATTTTTGCAAAAACAAAAATATTCCACCTTTGGTCCATTTAATGAAGATGGGAAAATAAAAATTAAACCAATTTTAGAACCTAAAAAATTTAAATTATTAGGAAAACTTTCTTTTTATTCTTTTAAACAATTTTTTCTTCCTTCAAAAGAAATTTTATTTAAATATAAAAATAGTCAATTAATTAAAAACAAAGAAATTATTAAAAAACAAGCTTTATTTGGATTAAGTGTTTTTGATCTTAGCGCTTTAACGCTTTATAATAATGTTTTTGAAAAAGATTATTATTATCAACAAAGAAGAAAAAATACCCTTGAGATTGGGCAAAGTATTATGTTGTCAGACGAAAAGATTTTTCAAAATTGGGAAGAAAAATATGAAGAAGATGTTTTAGAACATTTACGTTTTGATATTTTTTTAGGAATAGTAAATTGTCCTATATCTCAAAATTGCCAGCCATTTTTTCCAGAACAGAATGAATTAAAATCTAAAAAAATAAAATATAAAGTTTTTACTGGAACTATAATTGGACAAAAAATTTTAGATGAATTTGGATATAAAAATTATGAGCATATTCAATTTGCCGGACCAATTAAAGAAGAGGGTTTAAATTTAGAAATGATAAAAATTAAAAACGCGATGAAAAAAAATTATAAGGCTAAAATTTGGGAAGAATTAGGGAAAAAATGCATAGAATGCGGAAAATGTTCTTTGGTTTGCCCAACTTGTTTTTGTTTTGACATTAATGATTGCGCGGTTTTGGGAAAAAACAAAGGACAAAGAGAACAATGTTGGGCAAGTTGTTTTTATCAAGAGTTTTCAGAAATTGCGAGTGGGTATAAATTTTTAGACAGCGCGGCTAAAAGAATTTATAATTGGTATTATCACAAATTTGTCAGAATTCCCGAAGAATACAATTTTTCTGGATGCGTAGGTTGCGGCCGTTGTATTAAAGTCTGTCCGGCGGGAATTGATATAAGAGAAGTGTTAAAGGCGATAAAAACGCAAAAATAAAAATCAAAGTAAAGTCATTTGCATTATTTATTATTGATTATTTATTTATGAAAAATTTTTATCAACCACAAGCAGTGATTATAAAAAATATTAAAATTCAAACTAAAGATGTTAAACTTTTTACTTTGCGCTTTAAAAAGGAAAAAGATCAAAAGAATTTTTTCTTTGTTCCGGGACAATTTATTGAAGCAGGTTTATTTGGTTTTGGCGAGGCGCCATTTGCTCTATGTTCTTCAAATTTAAATGAAAATTTTTTTCAAATTTGTGTTCGTCGGGTTGGACAACTTACAGAAAAAATGCACAAATTAAAAATTGGCGATGAAATTCAAATTAGGGGTCCTTATGGACAAGGGTTTCTTGAAATTAACAATTCAACAAATTTACTTTTAATTGGCGGCGGCATAGGGCTTATTCCATTGAGAGCGGTTATTCAAACCATAAAGGATAAAGGGCAAAATAAAAATAACAAAATTATTCTTTTTTATGGAGCAAAAAATTACAATGAACTTTTATTTAAAGATGAATACAAGGAATGGGAAAAATTTTTAGATTTACATATTATTTTAGAAAAACCAAATTCAAAATGGAAAGGTAGTATCGGTTTAATCACCGCTTTATTTAATGAACCCGAACTATTAAAAACTAAAAGCTATCAAATAAAAGCTTTTTTATGTGGTCCTCCTATAATGTATAAATTTGTTATTCAAAAATTAAAAGAATTAAAAATTTCGGATAAAAATATTTTTTTGTCTTTGGAACGTCGAATGCATTGTGGGGTTGGAATATGTCAACATTGTGCTATTAATTCAAAATATGTTTGTAAAGATGGTCCAGTTTTTAATCTCGCGGAAATTCAAGAAATGTCATTTTGATTTTTGTATTTTACATTTTTTTGCCCAGGTGGCGAAATTGGTACACGCACTACCTTGAGGTGGTAGCGCTCGTAAGGGCATGGAGGTTCAAATCCTCTCCTGGGCACCAAATTGGACTTCGTGATTTTTTGAGGGGGGAAGCAGAGGTTTTCTCACCGCGCCTGCTGGCGCGGCGAGAAAACCTCTGCAATAACGCAACGCCTCCGCGCCCCGCCGCAGGCGGGGCTACGCCTCAACAAAATTTTCTTCTCCAATTTCCGATTTTTGCGCGCTCATAAAAAATTCAAATAAGAAAGAAGAAAATTTTGTTTCGGCGTTCTGCCCTATCGGGCAGGCGGAGATGGTCTGACGCTCGCGGGCAAAAATTCCTTCCCCCAACCCAGTATGAGAGAATTAAACAAGATGTTGCTCTGTGGTATGGTGAAGGTAGAAGATGCGGAATGCTTACCCTCGACCTGTCGCCTTTAA
>JAGUXS010000046.1 GCA_020061725.1 Patescibacteria group bacterium
CGTCGCAAAAAATTTCGCCAGCCCAAGCGAGGGCGAGGCAACAATCGCCCAAAATCCTAATTCTGAAAATTGGCGGAGAGACAGGGATTCGAACCCTGGGTCCTAGCAAAAAACTAGAACAACACATTAGCAGTGTGCCGCTTTCGACCACTCAGCCATCTCTCCATAATTAATTTATATCTTAACTTTTAGTTTTTTTATTTTACTATTTTTCTTTATTTCTGTCTATTTTAATTTATTAAAAATTGAAAATTAAAGGTTGAAAATTAGAATTTTATCCTTTTGCTAAAACTAAACCTGTGATCGTTTTGGCTCCGGCTTTTTTTAACGCGCGAGCCGCTTCTTTTAAAGTTGATCCGGTTGTTAAAATATCATCAAAAAGAATAATATTTTTATTTTTAATAATTTCCGGTTGAAGACAAATAAAAGCGTTTTTAATATTTTTTCTCCTTTCTTTTTCTTTTAGTTTTGTTTGGGATTGTGTATTGTGTTTTCGTTTTAAAACATTATTAAGAATAGAAATTTTAAATTCTTGAGCGATTTCTCGAGTCAATAATTCTGATTGATTAAATCCTCGTTCAAATAAACGTTTTCTATGAAGAGAAATCGGAATTAAAAAATAAGAATCGTTAAATAAAAAATTTAATTTTGATTGATAAAGAAAATTTATAATAATTTTTCCAAGCGGTTTGGCCAAATCGCGAATATTGTTATATTTAAAAACATGAATGGCTTGTTTAAGAATTTTTTCATTATAAAAAGATACGATAAAAATATTTTTCAAAGGAGAATGAGTTAAACATTGCTGACAAATGCATCCCATTCGAGCTGGTTTTCCGCAAAAAGAACAGAAATTTTTTAAATTTAAATTAATTTTTTTAAAACATTTTTTACAAAGCCAAATATTTTCTTTCTGACAACCAACGCATTCAATAGGAAAAAGAAGATCAAAAAAAAAGTTAATAATTTTTTTAAAAATTTTCATAATATTTATTTAGTTATTTGAGATTTGTTTAGAATAATTGAGATTAATCCTGTTAAATAATTTTTAACAAAAATCCAGTTTATGAGATTTAACAAGGTTAATCGGGGTAATTAAAAATTAAAATTAAAATTATTTTTATATTTAAAATCTGTAATTCATAATTTTGCATTCAATATTTCAGTTATCTCGTCCCCCTCATATCCTTTTTGCTGAAAAAATAAATAAAGTTTATTGTTAATTTGAGCGGTTTTTTCCCAATCGTTTTTATATTTTTTTCGCAATTGCTCGCGTTTTAATTTGGTTAATTCAATAATTCGAGTTAAATCTTGTTTAGATTTTTTTCTAAATTCATTAATTGTTTTTTCAATAATGTCTTTTTTAACCAAACGGTTCAACATTTTTTGTCTAATTCGTCTTAGTCCGTCTTTTTTGTTAATTAAAAAATTTATAAATTGCGCGCGTATGGCTTTTTCATTTAAAAAGCCATATTCTTTAATTAAAGATATGGCAATTTTTGCGTTTTCTTTATTATAATTTTTATAACGTTAAGAAAGTGGATAATATTTTTTAAGATTTATTATTTTTTGAATTAATTTTTCTTCTGAATAATTTCTTTTAGAAAGATAATTCAATATTTTATTGTAAATATTTTTGAGATCAATATTATTTTCAATTTTTTCAATTAAATTTTTCATTTTAAAAATATTGGGGTTTAAATTTTTTTGATCAAAAAATGGCTAAATTTAAAAATAGGTCATTTTTTCCGTTTAACCATACGGGCTTTCAAGCATCATTTTTTAGGGACTGTCCCTCAATAAAAATCAATTTTTTATTCTTTACACAAACTTTGATTGTTTGATTTTTTTTAAATTTATTTTCGAGCATTCCTTGAGCAATTTGATTAACAATTAAATCTTGAATTGTTTGACGAATCAGTCTCGCCCCTTGTTCTAAAGCAAGGCTTTTTTTAGCGATAAATTTAATCGCTTCATTTGTCATTTCAAGTTTTAAATTTTTTGACAATAAATTTTTATTTAATTCTTTTATTTGAAATGAAACAATTTTTTCTAAATCTTCAAAATTTAAAGGCTGAAAAACTAAAATTTTATCCAACCGATTTAAAAATTCTGGTCTAAAACGAGAAGGCAAATCTTTTAAAATTTGTTTTTTTACTTCTTCATAATTTTCTTTTTGCAATTCATCTTTTTTTCTATCTTTAATATCAAATCCAATGCCAGCGCTTTGATTAAATTTTTCTACCCCAATATTAGAAGTCATGATAATAATTGTATTTTTAAAATTAATTTTTCGTCCAATCGCGTCAGTCAAATGACCGTCTTCTAAAACTTGAAGTAATAAATTTAAAACATCTGGATGCGCTTTTTCTATTTCATCAAAAAGAATTAATGAGTACGGCCTTGTTTTAACAGCATCGGTTAATTTTCCGCTTTCTTTATAACCAACATAACCAGCCGGAGCGCCGATAAGTTTGGAAATATTAAAACTCTCGCTAAATTCAGACATATCAATTCTAATAAAAGCGTCTTTGTCAACAAAAATTATTTGAGCTAATATTTTAGCTAATTCGGTTTTTCCAACCCCGCTTGGTCCTAAAAAAAGAAAAGAACCCAATGGCCGATTAGATGACATTAATCCAAGACGAGAACGGCGGATGCATTCGCTTACTTCTTTAATCACTTGATCTTGATTGATAATTTTTTCTTTTAAAGTCTTTTCTAAATCCAATAATTCTTTTTTTTCATTAGGGGCTATTTTCTGAATTGGAATTTTTGTTATTTTGGAAATTGTCTCTCTTATTTCCTTTTCGGTTATTTGTCCTAAAATTTCTTTTTTATCTTCTTTTATTTTTTGATTAAATTTATTTATTTCATCTAAAATTTTTTGAGTTTGTTTTTTTAAAATTATAGCGCTTTCAAAATCTTCTTTTAAAATAGCTTCTTTTTTAAGTTCTTCCACAATTTCCAACTCATCTTCCATTTTTTTAAGTTTTTTAAAAAAATTATTTTTAGTTTTAATAACTTTAATTCTCGCCGCTGTTTCATCAATTAAATCAATGGCTTTGTCTGGTAAAAATTTAGAAGGAATATATTGTTCGCTTAAAACGCAAGCGGCTAATAGGGCTTCATCGGCAATAGATACTCGATGAAAAATTTCATAATTGTTTTTCAATCCTTTTAAAAATTGAAAAGTTGTTTCAATGTTTGGTTCATTGACTAAAATGGGTTGGAATCTTCTTTCTAGAGCCGCTTCTTCTTCAATATATTTTTTGTACTCGCTAAGAGTGGTCGCGCCAATCAAACGAATTTCGCCGTGAGCAAGGGCGGGTTTTAAAATATTAGCCGCATCCAAAGATCCCTGAACATTGCCAGCTCCAACAAGGGTGTGAATTTCATCAATAAATAAAATAATATTTTGGTCTCTTTTAACTTCATCAATAATTTGTTTGAAACGAATTTCAAACTCTCCACGAAAAGACGCTCCGGCAACCACCGCGCTTAAATCTAAAGCAAAAATCTTTTTATTAATTAAAACAGCCGGCACCTGTCCTAATATAATTCTTTTTGCCAATCCTTCAACTATCGCTGTTTTCCCAACGCCCGGATCGCCGATTAAAATAGGATTATTTTTTGTTCGACGAGAAAGAATGTCAATTAAACGATTAATTTCTTCTTCTCTGCCAATAACCGGATCAATTGATTTTTGAATCTTAGAATCGGTTAAATTGACACAGAAAAAATTTAAAGCAGAATCTTTTTTATTTTTTAAAAATCCTTTTTCTTTTTGATTTGTAAATGGACTGATTAATTCGGAAAATTTTGAAGTAGCTTTTAAAATATCTTTCATTTGTTTTTTTAAACCCTCCATATCTATTTTTTTTTCTTTCCAAATTTTTTCAAAAGAACGAAGCTCTACTTGAATAAGAGCAAAAAGTAAATGTTCTGTTCCAATATATTTATGTTGATTTTGAGAAGCGATTAAAACAGCTTTGGTTAAAATTTTTTTAGTTAAAGATGAGAGAGGAAGAATTTTTACTTTTTGGTTTATTATTTTTTTAGTATGAGCAGGATCTTCAACAAAAGGTTTGCCAGCGCAAAAAAATAAAGTTCGAAGTCTTATTGATTCAATTCCTAATTTATTCAAAATTTCTTTAGCTAAACTGCCTTCAACCAAAGATAGACCGCACAATAAATGTTCCGGCGTTATTTCAGAAGAATTAAAAATAGAAGCTATATTTTGAGCTTCGGTAAATACCCTTTTAAGATATTCTGTAAATTTTTGCGTAATATCAATTACGTTAGTGTTTGCAGAGTTCATAGTTTATAGAAATTACAGGTTATTGGTTACTTTAATTTTAATTAAAGTAGTTTTTATTTCATAAAAAAGAATTACCTTTTTAATTGGCAATTTGTCTTTTTTTAATATTTAAATATACTCGTTGATTTCTTTTTTGCTTTTTCTGGAATTCTTTTTTTTTAGATATAAAATAAATAGATAAAATTTAGAAAAAATTTTTACAAAACCCTAAACCCAATATTCACAAAATATAATTGAGGGCTTGGGATTTATAGTTTGATTGGGCATTGGGATTTAGTTATTGAGATTTATTTAATACATTTTCTGTCTACAATAAATTTGTTTGTTTATTAAGTTTAATCATGATTTTTAATTATAAATAATAAAAAATTATTGTCAAATTTTTTGTACAAGATGAATACATAAAAAATTTTATTAGATATTATATACTGTTAGATAACGATACGTTGTATAACAATATCCTTTTCCTCTTTTAAGTATTGAGAGGGTGTTTTATAGTTTAAAGATTTTAATCTTGTATTTATATTA
>JAGUXS010000034.1 GCA_020061725.1 Patescibacteria group bacterium
AACACTTTCTTTGATTATTTGCCCCTATCGCTAATGTTGTGGTAGCATTCTTATGTAATGTAAGTTTCATATGTTAAGATTATATATTTAATATAAAATTTACACCTTAACGTAGCGTTAGTCAACATTTACCATATATTATTCTGTGAATTACGAAATACAATTGCTCTCTAAAATTTGAATAACTTCAAATAAGCCTGATGATATTCAAGTTTTAAAGAAAGATTGTTTTTAAGAGAAAAAGTGAAATTTTAATCGGCATAATCTATTTACGCCAAAACATACGCAAGCAATGAATGAATATAATTAGCGAGATATCCGTTCACTGAACGAGACAAACTAGAAACGAGTCCAAAAAACATTTTAAGGCTTTTAAAATTCAATTCAATCATCATTCTGGTCTGATATAATGGCATTCTGCCATTTAGTCATAATCTTACCCATATTTCTTCTCGGCTTAGCAATGAGTAATCGTCTTGATTCTTCATAAAATTCTTTTTGCAATTTATCGCCCGTATAAGCAGCATCAGCAATGAATATTCCTTTTAATCCTTTATTCAATTTAATGAACATTTTAGAATCATGAATATTGCCCGATGAGAATTTCAAAGCTAAGAATTTCTTTCTGAAATCAGTTGTAATGTGCAATTTAAGCCCATAAACCAGCCTTTTCCGCTATGTCCAATTAGCCAACCTTGCTCATTGTTTTATGTTGCTTAGCGTTCTTGTTTAAACAAACCGGGATGTCGGTGGAATCAGAATGTTTGATTAGATGGCTGTTGGAGCGATGAGCTTTAATAATCAGAGTAAGCATCAAGATGGATAATTCAGAGAAACGATTTAGATTTTCAGATAATGTCTTATAAGAACATTTCAAATTAAAAAGTTCGTATAAGTTTTTCTTGGTGTTAATGCCTAATCGGTGCTGATATAGAGCTAGGGAAATGATGTCAATTATTTTAATTGCTAATTTTCGACCTTTGGTTTTTTCTCGTTTAAATAATTTCAACTTGTCGTATAAAAATTTCACTTTTCTCTTCAGATTGTTGTATATGTGAAGAGATAATTTCATATTTATTAATGATGGATTATTAGCTTATTTTTATGCTCATAATCTATCGTTAGTAGGATACTATAAACTGTTTATTTTTGCATTTCGTAATTCACAGATTATTGAATATTTTTCATAATCTTTACTTTTTTTATTTTTTTGAACATCTAACAAGTTGAACTTCGGAAGATATTCAAGAAAAATTTATTTTTTAAATCTCTTAATCCTAATCAATCCAGAACAAGGGATAATTTCAATTCCCCTTTTTTCTAATTCATCTAAAAATAAATTCATTCCTAAAGAATCAGAAGCCATATGTCCAGCAATTATCACATTAATGTGATATTTTTCCGCTTCTTTTCTATGTTCTTCGGCTATATGCATTCCAATAATTGTTCCAATCCCAACTTGCGCCATTTTTTCATACATTTCTTTAGAGCCGCTAGTACCGCCAGTAAATTCACTAATGGCTATTTTACCACAACTTGATTCAGAAGAACCAACAAAAATTTTTGGACCTGCGTTATATTTAACAGCTTCTTTAAATTCCGGAATTTCTTTAAGTATTTCCAAAATTTCTCCAACAATTTCTGGTTTTTTTTTGTTTATGGCGTTGACTAAAAAATTCGCGCCCAAATTATCAGCTGGAGTGTGTACACACATAAAATTTAGTTTCAATATTTTTGCCATATCAACGCTACGATTATGATTATATGGCGATAAACCACGACTAACTTCTAATATTCTTGCTTTTATAATGGATTCGGCAATATTAATTGGCACGCCATAATTAGCCAAAACTTCAGCCTGCAAATCCATTACACTAGATAAATCGGCCAAAGCTTTGCCTTCAGGATGATGCGCAATAACTAACTCAGCGTTCATTTTTTCGGCTAACAACAATTCTGTTCCTTCCATATCAATACCAGCAAAAATTTTTTTAATATTTTTCTTTTTATTTTCAACTAAAATTCTAGTATCACTATAAGGATTAATTAATTTTTCAATATCAAATTCTTTTTTTTCTTCAACGTTCATTTTTTTTTGTTTTTTTTCAAAACGTTCTAAATATTTTTTTACTTTTTCTTGTCCGCGCAAATCAGATTTAATTCCCATTTGAACGGCTAAATTATAAATTTGTTGTGTTGTCATAAAAAAATAAATTTTTCTTATAAATTAAGGAAAATAGAAAAAATTAAAAATAAAATATTTAATGAATTTGAGTAAATTTAATTGTTAATTAAACTTTGACAAAAATCCGAACAAAGTTATAAAATCCCTTTATTTTAAATAAAAAAACTTATTTAAAATAATAAATAAAATTTACCAAAGTTTAACTGTTAACTTTTATTATACTAATAACCATTAAGAAACTGCAAATGCCGCGCCGGTTGAAATTTCAGCGATTTCTTGAGTAATATTCGCTTGACGAACTTGATTAAAAGTCATTGTTAAATTATCAATTAAATCTTTTGCCGCGTCTGTCGCATTTTTCATTGCCACCATTCTCGCACAATGTTCTGAAGCGTTTGATTCAAGTAAGGCTTGATAAATTTGAATTTCCAAAAGTCTTGGCAATAATTCTTCTAAAACTTCGTCTGGCGTTGGTTCAAATTTAGGGCTAAAGGCTGAATCCCAATTCTTAACCGATGATTGTTGATTAACATCTGATTGAACCACTAAAGGAAGTAATTGTTTAACAATTGGTTCTTGTTTTAAAGTTGAAATAAAATCGGTATAAATTAAAAATATTTTATCATAAATTTCCTTTTTATAATCTTCAATAACGATTTTTACAATTGGAGCAATTTCCGTAATTTTTGAAACATTTTCAAGTCCAATAAATTCTGCGAAAATTTTATAATATTTTTTTATAAAATCTCGTCCTTTTTTACCAACAGAAATAAATTCAACTTTTGATTTTTCTTGTTTTTCTACGGTTTTAATCGCTTTTTGGATAACTTGAGTATTCATTGCTCCGCAAAGACCACGATCAGAAGTTATTAAAATTACCCCTATTTTTTTAATTTTACGTTCTTTTAATAAAGGATGTAATTCTGGATTAACTCGACCTGATAAATTATTTAACATTTCCCAAGCAAGTCGAGCGTACGATTTAGTAGCTAAAACTCGTTCACACGCTTTTCTCATTTTTGAAGCAGCAACCATTTCCATAGCTTTTGTAATTTGCTTGGTATTTTTTACCCCCTTTATTCTTCTTTGTATTTCTTTAGAATTCATAAAAAATCACTAAAACATTAAATTACTAGTTACTTTGTTTTTTTACTGCTTTAATAAAATCTCTAAATAAAGGATGAGCTCTTAATGGCCGTGATTTGAATTCTGGATGAAATTGAACTCCAATAAACCAAAGGTGATCTTTTAATTCAATAATTTCCACTAATTTTCCATCAGGAGAAGTTCCGCTAATTTTTAAACCGGATTTTTCTAAAACCTCTCGATATTTATTATTAAATTCATATCGATGACGATGCCTTTCTGAAATTTCAATTTGTTTATAAGCTTCGTAAGCTAAAGAATCTTTATCTAAAATACAAGAATAAGCTCCCAGACGCATACTCGCTCCATAATTTTTATTTTTTATTTTTTCTTTTTGTTCTGGTATAATATAAATTATCGAATGTTTTGTTTTTGCGTCAAATTCAGTAGAATTAACATTTTTCGTTTTTAAAACATATCGAGCAAATTCAATTGCCATAATTTGCATACCCATGCACAATCCCAAAAAAGGAATTTTATTTTCTCTAGCATATTTTACAGCTTCAATTTTTCCCTCAATTCCTCTTGAACCAAACCCACCTGGAATAACTAATCCATTTATTGTTTTTAATTTATTCCATTCTTTTTTATTTTGTTTTTCTAAATCTTCCGCTGCAATAGATTCAATTTTAATTTTGATATTATTGGCGTAACCAGCCGATTTTAAAGCCTCATTTACGCTAATATAAGCGTCTCCGTGTTCAGTATATTTTCCAATCATTCCTATTTTTAAAATTTTTACTTCATTGGATAGTGAATTGCTTTTAGTTTTTTTTATTAATTTTTTCCAATTATTTAATTCTGGAATTTTGTTTTTTAAATTTAAACGTTTTAAAATAATTTTTACTAAAGAATATTTTTGAAAATTTAAAGGTACCTCGTAAATATTTTTAACCGTAGGCGCTGGAATTATTTCTTCCGGCAAAATGTTACAAAAAAGAGAAATTTTTTCTATTAAATCTTTTTTAATTGGATAATCAGAACGGGCTAAAATAATATCTGGACGAAGCCCTTGACGTTGTAATTCGCGAACGCTTGCTTGAGTAGGTTTTGTTTTTAATTCCCCAGAAGTTTTTAAAAATGGAAGAAAAGTTAAGTGAATAAAAATTACATTTTTTTCTCCTTTTTCTTGATGCCATTGTCGAGCTGCCTCTAAAAATGGTTCCGCTTCAATGTCTCCAACTGTTCCACCTATTTCTATAATTAAAAAATCAACTTGTTTTTCTTTAGCGGCTTTTTGAATGCTATTTTTAATAGTTTCTGTGACATGTGGAATTATTTGAATTGTTTTTCCTAAATATTCCCCGTTTCTTTCTTTATTAATAATTTTTTTATAAATTTGTCCAGCGGTGACGTTGCTTAATTTGCTTAAATTTTCATCAATAAATCTTTCATAATGTCCTAAATCTAAATCTGTTTCCGTTCCATCGTCGGTAACAAAAACTTCTCCATGTTGGTACGGACTCATTGTTCCAGGATCAACGTTTAAATAAGGATCAAACTTTAAAATACAAACTTTATAAGCGCAAGCTTTTAAAAGCATGCTAATTGAAGCTGCGGCAATTCCTTTGCCTAATCCTGAACAAACACCACCAGTAACAAAAATATATTTCATAAAAAAATAAAAAACATTTTTAAAAAACGAATAACGTCTTAACAATAATCAATACTGATTACTTTTAATATTATTTCCGCTTCAATGTCTTTAAAAAGTTCAACAATAATTTTATATTCTCCAATCTCTTTAATTGGTTTTTCTAAAATTATTTGTTCAGCTGTAATTTCTTGCTTTATTTTTTCTGATAAAGCTTTGGCTATTTCTTCTTTGTTTAAAGCGGCAAAAAGCGTACCTTTCTCATTAATCTTAGCTTTAATTTCTATTTCGATTTTTTGAATTTTTTTCTTCAACTCTTCAGCTTTTTGAATTTTTTCTTTTTGATTTTTCTCTTGTCTTTGTTTTTCTATTTCTATTTTTTTAATTTCCATTGGCGTTGCGATAACTGCTATTTTTTGAGGCAATAAAAAATTTCTAGCATAACCATTAGCCACTTCTTTTATATCCCCCTTCTTCCCTAATTTATTTGTATCTTTAAGAATAAGTATTTTCATAAAAAAATTAAAATTAAAATATAAATATAAATTTTATTTACTATTTTGCAACATCAAGACTCCTATTTGTCCATTTTAGATAAAGAGTTGGGTTCAATTTTTTTTTAACTATTCATAAAATATGTTTTAGTATTTTTATATTTTATTATTTATTAATTCAATCGCTTTTTCCATTTGTGGATCTTTATCTTGTTCATAATCATTGGGTGTCATTTCTATTTTAATATCTGGATCAATTCCTTTATCGTTGATTCTTCGACCAAGAGGGGTTAACCAATCGGCAATCGTTAATTTAAGCATTGAACCTCCTTTTAAATCTTCAACTTTTTGAACGCATCCTTTGCCAAAGGTTTTTTCTCCCACAATTATCACTTTTTTATAATCTTGAAGCGCTCCGGCAAATATTTCCGAAGCGGAAGCTGAACCTTGATTTGTTAAAATTACGGTTTGAAATTTATCTAATATTGGATTATCTACGGTTTTATATTCTTTTTCTCGTCCGTCAAATTTTTCTTTTACCACTACGGTATCGCGAGGCAACCAATAATTTGCGATGTCAACCGAAGCGTCTAAAAGTCCGCCCGGATTATTTCTTAAATCTATAATTATTCCTTTTGGTTTTTCCTCTTGTGAGAGAATTTTATTAATTGCTTCTCTAAATTCACTTTTTATATTGTCATTAAACTGACGAATTTTTAGATAAGCAATTTCTTTATGCTTTTCTATTGGTTCCAATTTTACGCTTTGTATATGAATTTTAGCTCGAGTAATGGTTATTTCTTTAAATTCTAAAAAAGCATTTCTTTTAATTGTTAAAACAACTTGGGTTCCAACTTTGCCTCGAATTTTAGTTATTGCTTCTTCTAACGTTATATTAGTTGTATCAAGATTGTCAATTTTATAAATTTGATCTCCGGATTTTATTCCGGCTTTTTCCGCCGGATAATCAGACAAAGGAGCGATAACTGTTAAAATATTTTTTTTAATTCCTAATTCCGCTCCAATTCCTTCAAAATCACCCCGAAGATCTTGATAAAATTCTTTAGCCATTTCTGGTTCTAAAAAAGTTGAATAAGGATCTTCTAAACTAGCAACCATTCCCTTTAAACTTCCATAAAATAATTGCTTATCTGAAATATTCTTTTTATTAAGATAATCTTTTTTTATTGAATTCCAAACTTCCCAAAATAAATCAAAATCAATTCCTTCATCTTTTAAATTTTTTCCCTCATTTTTAACGCCTAAAATTCTAAAAAGAGAATTGCCATTTTTATTATTTTTGTCTCTTTCAATGGATTCTTTTTTTCTAAAATCATCAGTAGCCTTTTGTTGTCCAACTATTAAACCTATTAAAAAACTAAAAATAACTAAAATAATAATTGGATAGACAAGATATTTTTTAAATTGTTTTTCTATCATAATTTTTATATTATTATGAGTATAATTTATTTTTAAAAAAAATAAAACCACCCATTTAATTATTTTTCAAAAAGCTTTAAAATTTTTTCTTTTTGAAAAATTTCTTTAACAGTTAAAAATAAAAACATAAGAAGTAAGATTGTGATTATCTATTTCTTTTATTAAACTTTGAGGTAAAGGATATTTTCCTATAAAAACACTCTTTTGGAGAAGTTTAAATTCAAGCAAATAAAGTTCCTGACGAAACCAATCTCTATAACTTCTCTTCTCTTCTGGAATATCAAAAATTACTATTCTAATTTCCTTATCCCATGGTTTTTTTAAAATACAATATCGATCCTCAATGTAAGTTGTAAGTTCTTTTCCTTTATTTGTTATAAAATAAATTTTTTTATTTGAATTATAATCAATAAGTTTTTGTTTTTTTAAACGATAAAGATTGGTTTTAATTGTATTTTTCTTCCATATTTCTTTTTTTGAATCAAGACCAAAAATTTCTCGCCAAAATTTTGCATTTGAATAATTTGATGGCAAAAAAGCGTCAAAGGTAATATAACCAACTTCTTTTAAACAAAATAAAATAAAACTCGCGGCATTTAAATCAAAATTTAAAATTTTTTTTGTAAAATTTATTTTTTTAAATTCAATCATATTTTAACAATACTCTAAAAATAAAAAATGACAAGAATGATATGACAAAAATTATTAAAATTAATATTTATGTCGTACGAGACGTCAACTTAAAGTTAGGGTACAAAATCGTACGCCTCGACGAAAAATGAAACTCATTAAAGTTAGGGTACAAAATCGTACGCCTCG
>JAGUXS010000008.1 GCA_020061725.1 Patescibacteria group bacterium
TCTTTTATTTTTGCATTTTTTATGATTAAAAAACTTAATAAAAAAAATAAACAAAAGGTTAGACAATCTTTTTGTGTTAAAAAAAATAAAAAAACAAAAAAACAAAAAAACAAAAAAATTATTCTTCAAAAAACAAATAAATCTCTAGATGACAAAAAAATAGAAAAAAAAAATAAAAACAGCTTCTTGGCCAGAAGAAGAAGAAAATAAAATAATAGAAAAAGGAAGAATGAGGGGATTTTTAACAGAAAATGAAATTTTATACGCTTTTCCAAATTTAGAAGATTATATCCCGGAATATGAAAATTTTTTAATAAAATTAGAAAAAAACGCTATTCAAATAGTTAAAGGAAAAGAAGGATTTTTTTCTCAAATTTTAGAAGAGGGAAAAAATACAAAAGAAAATAAAAAAATTCCTCAAAAAACATCTATTTTAGAATCTATTTCGTTTGATTCTATTCAAATGTATTTAAAAGAAATAAGCAAAACCCCCCTTTTAACGCCAGAGGAAGAGATTTATTTAGCTAAACAATTAGAGAAAGGCGATCAAGCGGCGCAAAAAAAATTAGTCGAATCTAATTTAAGATTAGTGGTTAGTATTGCTAAAAAATTTATTGGTCGTAATTTATCTTTTTTAGATTTAATTCAAGAAGGAAATATTGGTTTATTTCGAGCGGTAGAAAAATTTGATTATCGAAAAGGTTATAAATTTTCTACCTATGCCACTTGGTGGATTAGACAAGCGATAATCAGGGCTTTGGCCGATCAATCAAGAACTATTCGTTTGCCAGTGCATATGGTAGAAACTATTAATAAATTTTACCAAGTTGAACGTAATTTGATTCAAGATTTAGGACGAGAACCTTTACCCAAAGAAATTGCCACAGAAATGGGAGAAAAATTAGATAGGATTTTTCATATCATTAAAATTTCTCAAGATACCATTTCCTTAGAAACTTCTATTGGAGATGATGATAATGACAGCACTTTAGAAGATTTTCTTGAAGATATTAAAGCAATATCTCCAGACAAAGCGGCAGCAATGAAATTACTTAAAGAATATATAAAAGAAATTTTAAATGAATTAACCCCTCGGGAACAAACAATTTTAGAAATGCGATTTGGCTTAACCGAAGACGGTTCTCATACTTTAGAAGAAGTTGGCTATGAATTTGGCGTAACCAGAGAAAGAATTAGACAAATTGAGGCAAAAGCTTTAGATAAAATTAGACAACACAAAGGCATGACAAAATTAAAAGACTACTAAAAATAAAATTTATTTTGTTAGTAGTCTTTTAATTTTTATAAATTAAATCTCTTTTTAAATTCTTTAATTGTATCTCTTAATTTTTTATCAATTTCTTCAGTTAATTCTTTTTTTTCTCTAATTTCATTTAACAATTCTTTTTGTTCTAATTTGAAATATTCAAGAATTTTTTTCTCAAATTCTTTAATTTTATTAACAGAAATATCATCAAGAAATCCTTGAGTTGCGGAAAAAATTACTACCACTTGATATTCGGTTGGCATTGGTTCATATTGTCCTTGTTTTAAAATTTCAGTCAAACGTTTTCCTCGTTCAATTTGCTTTTTTGTTGTTTCATCTAAATCTTGCCCAAATTGAGCAAACGCGGCCAATTCTCTAAATTGAGCAAGTTCAAGTCGTAATTTCCCAGCGATTTTTTTTATAGCTTTGGTTTGAGCGGACGATCCAACGCGAGAAACTGAAAGGCCGACATTTACCGCTGGTCGAATTCCTTGATAAAATAGATCACTTTCTAAATAAATTTGTCCATCAGTAATTGAAATAACATTTGTTGGAATATAAGCTGAAACATCTCCGGTTTGCGTCTCAATAATTGGCAAAGCAGTTAATGAACCCCCGCCATTTTTTTCATCTAATCTACAAGCGCGTTCTAAAAGTCTTGAGTGTAGATAAAAAACATCTCCTGGATACGCTTCTCGTCCCGGCGGTCTGCGAAGCAACAAAGAAATTTGTCGATACGCCCAAGCGTGTTTTGATAAATCATCATAAATTATTAAAACATCTTTTCCTTGATCCATAAAATATTCTCCAATCGCGCAACCTGAATATGGAGCGATAAATTGTAAAGAAGCTGGTTCAGAAGCAGAAGCTGTTACTATAACAGTATATTCCATAGCTCCCTTTTCTTCTAACTTTGCCACAATTTTAGCAATTTTTGATTCTTTTTGACCAATGGCAACATAAACACAAATTGGTCTTGTCTCTTGTGGAACTGATTTTTGATTTATTATCGCGTCAATTACTAAAGATGTTTTTCCTGTTTGTCGATCTCCAATAATTAATTCTCTTTGTCCTCGACCAATTGGAATCATTGAATCAATCGCTTTAATTCCAGTTTGTAAAGGAACGTTAACAGATTTTCTATCAATAACGCCAGGAGCGATTTTTTCAATTGGATAAAATTTTTCTGAATTAATTTCCCCTCGTTCATCAATAGACTTACCCAAAGCATTTACAATTCTGCCAATTAAATTATTACTAACCGGTATTTCTAAAATTTTTTTAGTTGATTTTACAATATCCCCTTCTTTGATATTTTCATATTCTCCTAAAATAATAACCCCGACTAAATCTTGTTCCAAATTTAAAACAACTCCATAAATTTGATTTTGAAATTCTACCATTTCACTCATTTTCACATCAGAAAGACCGGATATTTTTGCAATCCCATCTCCAACCTCTAAAACAATCCCGGTTTTTTCAATAGAAATTTCCGATTCAAATTTTTCTATTTGTTTTTTTAAAGTTTGAATAATATAATCTTTGTCCATAAAAAAATGAATTATGAATTATCTTTTTTCTCTTCTTTTTTCTTTTTCACGCTATCGGCTTTCACTTTATGACCTTTAATAATTTTTTGACTAACCAAAAGATTATGAACTGTCGCAGAAGTTTGCGCTCCCTTAGAAATCCAATATTTAATCCTTTCTGCTTTAAGAGAGACTAATGAAGGATTTATTCTGGGATTATAATAACCTAAAAATTCCAAAGATTTTCCCCATGGATCTTTGATTTTATCAGAAACAATTAATCTATAACTTGGCTGTCCCTTTTTGCCCTTTCGAGATAAACGGATTATTAACATAAAAAATTAAAAATTCCAGCTAAAAACTGGTCACCTTATTAGGTAAAAAATAAAAAAATAAATTTTATTTTATTTGGCATTTTTACACCATACCACATTAAAAATGTATAGTCAATTTTATTTGACAATATTATTTTTTGTTTATAAAATAAATACAAATAAAATACAAATAAAAATAAAATTTTTTATATATGAAAAACAAAAATTCAATTTTTCTTTTAATAAGACAAATATTGACAGGTGGTAAAAAAAATATTAAAAATGAAAATAATGAATTACAAAAAAATAAAATAAAAAAAGAAACATTAAAGGAAAAAAATAATAAAACAAAAGAAGCAAATAAAATAAAAAATGAAGAAAAAATTTCAAAAGAAGAAAATAAATTAGAAAATATTTTAGAAAAAAATAATGAAATAAAAAAAAATTTAAATAAACTGAATAAAAATCAGATTATTTTAATAACACAAATTTTACAAAAAATACAAAACAATATAGATCAAATTTTTCAAATTATTCAGGAAGAAAAACCAAACCAACAAAAAGAAAATGATTTAATAATAAAAAAATCTTTAAAAAAACTTAAACAAAATATTAATGAAAAAAATCAATTGATTATAGAGGGGGTTTTTGACGGACAGAATATGATTGGCCCTGATGGGAAAAAATATATAGTTCCGGTTAATTATGCCTCTAAATCAAAATTAATTGAAGGAGATATTTTAAAATTAACCATTACAAACAATGGCTCTTTTATTTATAAACAAATAGAACCAGTTCAAAAAGAAAGATTAAAAGGACTTTTAATCAAAGATAGAGAAACAAACCAATGGGAAGTTTTGGCTGGAGGAAATATTTATAAAGTATTAACCACCAGTGTAACTTATTTTAAAGGCGAAAATAATGATGAAGCTATTATTTTAGTTCCAAAAGGAAATAAAAGTCAATGGGCAGCCATTGAAAATATTATCAAAACAATTAACAATTAACATTTGACATTTGATAAAAATACAAAAAATATTAAAACAATTTTAAAATTTTAAATATTAAACTAAAATCAAATCTTTTCTTAAAATTTTTTACAAGTTAAAAGCTACCTTCTGCAAACTGTTTTATGAATTCAAATGAACTGCGACAAAAATGTTTGGTTCCAGAATCTAACGCAACACTCTTGGCGCGAAGCGCCAAAGATGTTAAGTTAGATTCATATGAATAAATACAAAAGGTTAAGCATGGACGAA
>JAGUXS010000059.1 GCA_020061725.1 Patescibacteria group bacterium
CTTTTATTTCTTTTCTTATCGCGAATGTTGTCCGAGCGTTTTTATGAAGTTTTAATCTCATACCTCAATTATACTCTGACAACGTAGCGTTATCTAACACTTATTTATTATCAGAAAAACATCCTGCCGGGAATAAACTTACTTCTTGTCAAAAATGCATACGAACAAGCGATATTGATGAAGTTGGAGATACAACACACCACACTTTTTTGAAATGCTTGGCAATTGGTCATTGGGCGATCCCGATGCTTCAGACGGGATCGGAACAGGTTATTTCAAAGAAAAATCCATAGAAATGAGTTGGAAATTTTTAACTTCTCCTGATTGGTTAAATTTAGATAAAAATAAAATTGCTGTTTCTGTTTTTGCTGGCGATAATGACGCGCCATTTGATCAAGAAACCTATGATATTTGGAAAAATAAAATTGGCATTAAAAAAACAAAAATCGCTAAATTACCTAAAAAAAATAATTGGTGGGAACCTGTTGGTTTAACTGGCCCTTGCGGTCCTTGCACTGAAATATTTTATTGGACAGGCGACGCAAATAAAATTCCTAATAGTTTTAATGATGATAATTTTTTATGGGTTGAAATTTGGAACAATGTTTTTATGCAATATAATAAGATTATTGAAAATAAATATGAATTATTAAAACAACAAAACGTTGATACTGGAATGGGATTAGAAAGAATATTGGCAGTTGTAAATGAAATGGCTGATAATTATCAAACCGATTTGTTTAAAAAAATTATTAATAAAATTGAACAATTGTCAAACAAAAAATATGGCGTTAACAATGAAATTACTAAAGCGATGCGCATTGTCGCGGATCACATTAAAGCAGCAACTTTTATTATTGGCGATGATAGAGCAATAACGCCGTCTAATACTAATCAAGGCTATATTGTCCGCCGCTTAATTAGACGAGCTATTCGTTATGGTAAACAATTAGACATTGATCAAACTTCATGGACTAAAGAAATTGCAAAAATTGTTGTCTATGATTATACTGATGTTTATCAAGAACTACAAAAAAATATTAATCGCGTAATTGAACAATTAGAACAAGAAGAAATAAAATTTAAAAAAACACTTGAGCAAGGTTTATCACAATTTGATAAGCTACTTAAATTAAAAATTAAAAACGAAAAATTAAAAATAATTAAAGGGAAAGACGCGTTTAATCTTTTTCAAACTTATGGCTTTCCATTAGAATTAACTATAGAATTGGCCAAAGAAAATAAAATAGCTGTTGATGAAATTGGATATAATAAAGAATTAATTAAACATCAAGAACTTTCACGAACGGCATCAGCCGGAATGTTTAGGGGGGGGGTTAGCGGACGCTTCAGAAGAAACAATTAAATATCACACAACAGCGCATTTACTATTATCGGCATTGAAAAGGGTTTTAGGAAATCAAGTTTCACAAAAAGGATCAAATATAACAACTGAAAGATTGCGTTTTGATTTTGCGCATAACGAAAAAATGACTGCAAAACAATTACAACAAGTTGAGAATTTAGTTAATCAAGCTATTAAACAAAATTTGATAGTTTCTTGCGAAGAAATGAATTTAGAGCAAGCTAAAAATATTGAGGCTACTGGCGCGTTTGATTCAAAATATGGCGAAAAAGTAAAAGTTTATACCATTGGTCAAAACGATAATATTATAAGTAAAGAAATTTGTGGTGGTCCGCATACAATAAAAACCGGCAATCTGGGGCATTTTAAAATCCAAAAACAAGAAAGTTCCAGCGCAGGAGTGAGAAGAATTAAGGCAATTTTAACAAATTAATTTTAGCTTATTTATTTAGGTTATTGCGCTTATTTAGGTCATTGCAACATTGTTTAGGCTAATTAAAATTAGAGGGGCAATTAAATTGATTTGTTTTATTGTTTTTTTTGTTTTTTATGTATAAAACAATCAAAGATATAAATTTAAAAAATAAAAAAGTTATTTTAAGAGTGACTTATGATGTGCCGTTGAAAAAAAATGGAAACGGATGGATTGTCGCTGATGACAGCAGGATTAAAATATCTATACCAACTATTGAATATCTCTTAAAACAAAATTGTAAAATTATTTTAATCTCTTATTTAGGTCGACCTCACGGTAAAGTGATAGAAGATTTACGATTAAAACCAGTAGCAAAAAAATTAATCGACCAATTGGCAAATAAAAAAATAAAAATTTTTTATTTAAAAGATTGTGTTGGAAAAGAAGTTAAAAAGAAAATTGAAGAAATGAAAACAAACGAAATTATCCTTTTAGAAAACACTCGTTTTTATCCAGAAGAAGAAAAAAATGATTTAAAATTTGCCAAAAAACTTGCTAATTTAGGTGAGGTTTTTATTAACGACGCTTTTGCTCAAAGTCATAGAATACACGCTTCCACAGTGGGAATAACAAAATTTTTACCAAGCGTAATGGGTTTAAATTTTGAAAAAGAAATAAAAATTTTAACTAAAATTAAAACAAATTCTAAAAAACCATTAGTTGTAATAATTGGCGGAATAAAAATTAATACTAAAATAGAGGTAATAAAAAATTTTTTAAAACAAGCAGATTGGATTTTAATTGGTGGTGTGGCTGGATTAATTTTTTTAAAAGAATTAGGATATAATGTAGGAAAACTTCCAAATGATAGTTTAAAAAACCAAACTAACAATTCAATAACAAAAACTATAACCGAATTGTTGCCATTTGTTGGAGAAAAAATTATTTTACCAGTAGACGGGATAATTGAAAAAACTATTGGTCTAAAAAAACAAGCAAGAAAAATAGATATTGCTTTTTTAAATTCGCATAATTTGTCCGAATGTTCAATTTTAGATATTGGCCCTCAAACAATTGAATTATTTTCTCAATATATCAAAAAAGCAAAAACAATTATTTGGAACGGACCAATGGGAATGTTTGAAAAAGAAAAATTTAGCCAAGGAACAAAAAAAATAGCTCAAGCTATTGCAAATTCTCAAATTTATAGTTTGATTGGCGGCGGAGACACCGAAGAAGCAATTAATAAATTTAATTTAGATGGAAAATTTAGTTATGTTTGTGTGGCTGGCGGAGCAATGTTAGAATTTCTTGCTGACAAAAAATTACCGGCATTGGAAGCGTTAAGACAAAAAAACAGCGTGTAATTTGCAACAAATAATAAGCCCCCCGTAATCACAACAACAAGTCAAGATCCCGACCGAAACGTTGAGACTAAACCACAAATCTCAATGCCTAATTAAACTATAAATTCTAAATTTATAATTCTTAATTCATTTTTTATGTTAGACATTAAATTTATTTGTGAAAATCCAAATTTAATTAAAAAGGCTTGCGAGAATAAGCGAGTTAATATTGATATTGATAAACTTTTAAAGTTAGACAAAGAAAGGAAAAATTTTATCCAAAAAGTAGATGATTTAAAAAAAATAAAAAATGAAATCGCTGAAAAAATTAAAATAGATTTTTCAAAAAAAGACGAATTAATAAAAGAAGGAAAAAATATCAAAGAAAAAATTTCAAAATTAGAAAAAGAATTAGAAGAAACAGAAAAGGAATTTAATAAATTAATGTATTTAATTCCAAATCCTCCTTTATTAGACGTAAAAATAGGACAAGGAGAAAAAGATAATGAAATCTTAAAGCATGTAGGCGAAATTCCTAAATTTAATTTTAAACCGCAAAATTATATTGAATTAGCCGAAAAATTAGATTTAATTGATACTAAAAGAGCCGCAAAAATTTCTGGCAGCAGATTTGGTTACTTAAAAAATGAAGCTGCTTTATTGGAATTTGCTTTAATTCAATTTGTTTCTCAAAATTTAATTAAAGAAAATTTTATACCGATTATTCCACCAGTAATGATAAAAAGACATTCAATGGAAGGAATGGGATATTTAACGCGCGGAGAAGAAGAGATTTATTATTTACCAAAAGATGAATTATATCTAGTTGGCACGTCTGAGCAATCAATCGGTCCGATGCATTGCGATGAAATTTTTAAAGAAGAAGAATTACCAAAAAGATATTTAGGTTTTTCTTCTTGTTTCCGCCGAGAAGCTGGATCATATGGCAAAGACACAAAAGGAATTCTACGAGTTCATCAATTTGATAAATTAGAAATGTTTTCTTTTTGTAAACCAAAAGATTCAGAAAAGGAGCATGATTTTTTTCTTTCAATTGAAGAAAAATTAGTTCAACTTTTAAAAATACCCTATCGTGTGATAAAAATGTGTACTGGGGATTTAGGAGATTCAGCGGCTAAAAAATTTGATTTAGAGGCTTGGCTCCCTGGACAAAATGAATTTAGAGAAATTACTTCAACTAGCAATTGTACGGATTTTCAAGCAAGACGATTAAATATTCGTTATCGAAATAAAAATGGCAAATTAAATTTTGTTTATACTTTAAACGGAACAGCTTTTGCTATCGGCAGAATTATTATTGCAATTTTAGAAAATTATCAACAAGCCGATGGATCAATAAAAATTCCAAAAATTTTACAACCATATATGGGAGAAAAAAAATTCATAATTCATAATTCATAATTCATAATTCATAATTTATAATTCATAATTTATAATTTAGAATTTATATTCTATGGACCTTATAATGTTTGGAATGAATAATTTTTCAAGATGGTTTAAAAAAGAAACGTTTAATCGTAATGCTTATATTTTGAAAAATTTATTAGAAGACAAACGAATTGGAAAAGTTCTTTATATTGACTTATTACCCAACACAATAGAAAGAGGAATTAAGAGTTATATTAAAAATCAAATTTTAAGATCTCGAGAAAAAATTATTTATCGGGATTTTTTTAGTGTTTGTCATCAAGCTCAAACATCAGAATTTTTTAATACTTCAAAAGGACTTTTTTATTATTCAACTATTGATTCTATTTTTGGAGAAAAAATAATGATAAAAAAAATAAATAAATTACTTAAAAAATTAGAATTTAAAAATATAATTCTTTGGTCATGCAATCCAATGTTTTGCGGATATTTTGGAAAATTAGGCGAAACAATCTCTTGTTTTGACACAATTGATAATTGGACGGAATTATCATGGTATAAAAATAAAAAAGAAAAATTAACTCAAAATTATCAATTAATTAAAAAAAAAGCGAATATTATTTTTACAGTTTCTCCTGAATTAATAAATTTATTTTTTCAAAACAAAAAAGATGTTTATTTTATTTCGCAAGGCATTGATTTAAATAGATTTCAAAAAAAATTAGTTTGCCCAGAAGATATTAAACAAATTCCGCATCCAATAATTGGTTGTGTTGGAGTAATAACTGATCGCCTTGATTTTAATTTAATTTCTAATGTAATTAGTCAAAATAAAAATTTAAGTTTTGTTTTTATTGGATCAATTTGGTTAGATAAATATTTAAAATTGGAAATAGAAAATTTATCTCGTTTTGATAATGTATATTTTTTAGGTATAAAAAATTTTAATGAGGTTCCAGCTTATATTAATCAATTTGATGTCTGCTTTGCTTTTTATAAAGTAAATTTAAGTACAAAATGTGGCGACTCTATGAAAATATACGAATATTTAGCTTTAGGAAAACCAATTATCTCAACAAATACAGGCGGAGTAGAAAAATTTTCTGATTTAATTAAAATTATCAAAACCCCAGAAGAATTTAATAATTCTTTAAAAGAATGTTTAAAAGAAAAAGATGAAAACTTAAAAAACAGGCGAATTAAAGAAGTAAAAAAATACGATTGGAAAAAAATAGTTGAAGAGATGTTAAATAAAATTGAACAATTAATTATATCTTATAAAACTAAAAATTATGGAACTAAAAAATAAAATAAAAATTGCCGGGGTTGTTACATTATATAAACCAACCCAAAAAATTATTGATAATATAAATTCTTATATAAACGATTTAGATATTTTATTTGTTGTTGATAATTCTGATAAAAAAGAAATAACAATTATTAACGCCTTAAAATCTCAAAAAAAAATTTATTATATTAATAATCATGGAAATCAAGGAATCGCAAATGCCCTTAATGTTGGAGCTCAAAAAGCAATTGAAAATGGATATGATTGGTTATTTACTATTGATTTAGACAGTAAAGTTTCTCAAAAAATGATTCCATCTTTAATAAAATATTTAGATTTTTATGATTCAAAAAACATTGGGATTATCACTCCTGTCCATAAAAATAAATTTGGTAAATTTTCAGAAGAAATAACAAAAAATGAACTGTATTCAAAAATTTTAATCACGATGACTTCGGGGAATTTATTAAATTTAAACGCCTACAAAAAAATTGGACCATTTATGGAAAAACTTTTTATTGATTCTGTTGACCATGAATATTGCTTACGCCTTAATTTAAACGGTTTTTTAGTTATTCAAGCAAATGAGGCTATTCTAGAACATAATTTAGGAAACCAAAAAAAATTTTTAT
Source organism: Patescibacteria group bacterium (assembly GCA_020061725.1). Lineage (GTDB taxonomy): Bacteria > Patescibacteriota > Patescibacteriia > UBA2591 > PGYQ01 > PGYQ01. The sequence goes on from JAGUXS010000059.1 coordinate 6,437, forward strand.
CCTTTTTTCCAACATGCCATTCTCCAATAAGACGTTATTATAAAACTCGAAATAGATTTTTTATAATTAATCTTTATAAAAAAAATTTTCCTGATTTTTGTAAAAGCGAAATTAAAAAATTTTACAGAGAATTGATTGGAATATTAATCGCTGAAAAAGATGTTTTATTAAAAATAAAAGCGATAATTTTAGGTTACATAGATTATCGTAATAACATATTTGGAAAAAAAGACCAAAAAAGTTTAGATCAAACATCATTAATAAATTTATTAATAACATTGTTTAAATTTAAAAAAACAATTCATAATTCTTAATTTACATTTCGCATTGCGTTCTATGAACATAACTTTTGTCAGTAAATTAACCCTTTATACTTTTTTTACCTCTATCTTTATCTATCTTCTTTCCTTTCTTGGTTTTTTAAATCCGGTAATGGAAATTTTTGGATTTTTTTTAATAATCGCCGCTTTAATTGGATTAAGTTTTTGGAAAATAGAATATGGACTTTTATTTCTTATTTTTGAATTTTTAGCTGGCGCTGACGGACATCTTTTTGAATTTAAAAACCTCTCAATTCGTTTCGTTTTATTCGCTGTTTTTATGTTTATTTGGTCAATTCAAAAAATATGGAATTACAAAACTCTAAAATTAGGAATCATAAAATTCACTCCATCCCCCCACCCTGCTATTGATGACAAAAGTAAAATATATAATTCAATCCCCTACAGAAAGAATGAGGGAAAAACTCCATTTTTTTTAACAGAATTTTCAAAATCATTTTTTTTTAAACCTTTTGCTTTTGCTTTATTTTTTATCGCTTTAGCGGGAATTTTGGGAATAATAAGAGAAAATTCTTTAAATTTTATTTTTGCCGATTTAATTTGTTACAGTTATTTTTTATTAATTTTTCCATTTTTTAATTTAATTTCTAATTCAAAAAAATGCTGGATAGAAAAAATATTTCAAATATTTAGCGGGACAATTATAGCAACTAGTTCTCTAACTATAACAACCCTTTATTTATTTGCCAGTCATTCATCCGTTCATGGAGGAATTTATTATCAATGGTTTAGAGAATACATAATTGGTAAAATTGCCACAATGGATAATAACTTTTTTCGAGTTGTTATGTCTTCAGATGTTTTAACGCTGATTTTTTTTCTAATTATAATTTCAATTTTACTTTTTAATTTAAAAAATTTTCAACAATTATTAGATAAACGCCGGGTAAATCATCAATTACTTTGGCTTATTTTTTTGGGGAGTTTATCAAGTATCGCTCTAACTATCAGCTTTACTCGAAATTTCTTTCTAGGTTTTATTATTAGTTTTGTTTTTTTATGTTTAATCTTAAAAATTCCATTAAAAAGAAAAATAATTTTTTCTATTTGTTTAATTATAATTTTTTTATTAGAAAGCTCTTTGATTTTTTATTTGTGCAATCACAAAAACATTCAAACTAATTTTTCCTTTCTAAATGACAGAATAGAAACAATTTTTGCTCCGGAAACAGAGATGAGTTCTATGACCAGACTTGAACGACTTGAAGCTGGTTTTGAAAAATTAAAAAAACATCCTATTTTAGGTTCTGGATTAGGCTCTGAAATTGTTGCTTATGATCATACGATAAAAAAAAATATAAAAACCTCGCATATTGATTGGGGTTATTTAGAAAATTGGATTGATTTAGGATTGTTTGGTTTTTTAAGTTATTTTTGGTTTTTAGGAATATTATTTTGGCAAGGGGTTAAAAAAACCTATTATTCAATAAATAATTGCGATTTTTATTTGGGAATTTTAATTGCTTTGTTCTGTCTTTTTGTCATTCATCTTTTTGGTCCATTTTTATTCTACCCAACCAGCATTTTTTATATTTTACTTTGTTTGATAATTTTTATTTAAAGTGAATTAAAATTTTTTTATTTTTATGTCTAAAATTTCAATTGTTATTACCACTTTTAACGCTAAAAAATATATTACACATTGTTTAAATTCTGTTTTTGATCAAACTTTTCAAGATTTTAAAATTCTAATTATTGAAAACGCTTCAACTGATGGAACCGCGGAAATAATTAAAACAAATTATAAATTACAAAACACAAACAACAAATTAAAATTAATTGAAAATGAAAAAAATTTAGGATTTTGCGAGGGATATAATCAGGGGATTCGTAAAGTTATTGAAGGCAGTGAGTATGTTTTACTTTTAAATCAAGACATTATCTTAGAAAAAAATTATTTAGAAGAAATAATAAAATTTTTAGAAACGCATTTAAAAATCGGCGCCGTGATAGGCAAACTTTATCATTGGAACTTTGATAAAAATAAAAAAACTAATATTATAGATTCTGTTGGAATAAAAATGTTTAAAAATCGTCGAGTAATTGAAATTGGACAGGGCGAAGAAGATAGAGAACAATATAATCAAACAAAAGAAATATTTGGGGTAACTTGCGCATGCGCCGTATTTAATTCTCAAGCATTAAAAAAAATAGGCATCAAAAAAACACATAATTCAACAGAATTATGTGATAATAAAATTAAAAATATTGAATATTTTGACGAAGATTTTTTTGCTTATAAAGAAGATGTAGACATTTCATTGCGTTTACGACTTTATGATTGGAATATATTTTATTTACCGCAAGCAAAAGCTTATCATGACCGAACAGCAAAGGGTGGAAAAAAATTAAACGATATAAGCGCGGCTCTTAATAGAAAAAATAAAAGTACGTTAATAAATTATCTTTCTTATAAAAATCATCTTTTAATGTTAATAAAAAATGAATTGCTAAGTAATTTTGTCTTTCATTTCCCATGGATTTTCTTTTATGAATTAAAGAAATTTGTTTATCTTTTATTTTTTGAATTTTCAACTTTTAAAGCTTTGTTTAAATTCTTTAAACAATTACCACTAATTTTAAAAAAAAGAAAAATTATTATGAGTCATCGTAAAATAAACGCTAAGGGAATGAGAAAATGGATAGAATAAAATAAAATTTAATTTTTAAATAAAAAAAATTTTTTTAATTTAGTATGAATTAAAACTGTTAATAAATCTAATAAAATAATACAAATAATATTTAAAATAATTTGCCAAATTAAACTGATTAAATAAACTTTGTTTAAAACAAAATTAAATTCATTAATTCTAATCCAGTAAAAAAAACTATTTAAAATTGCTATAATAAAATTATAACTTAAAACTCCGATAAATCCGATAACTGGATAGGTAAAAAAATGATGTTTGCTAAAATAATTATTAAAAATATTTTTAATAATTATTGCCGTTAAAATTAAAGAGATAATTGAAGAACTAAATTGAAAACTTGAATAAATGTCTAACAAAAATCCCCCTATTATCGCGCCAATCAAAGATAAAGGATAATTTGTCGTTGTCGTAAAAATAATTATTATTAAAACTAAATTTATATTTTTCAAAAAATCAAAATGAGACAAAAAACTCATTTGAAAAATACTAGCTAAAATTATTAATAATATATAAAAAAATATTTTCATAAAAGTAATTGTACTATAACATTAAACTAATTTTTATCAAAAAATTTTTTATATTTTTCTATTAACACAATCGACATTTAATACTATGGAGGGTTCGCATAGTGGTCTAGTGCGCCTGCTTGGAAAGCAGGTATACTGTAAAAGGTATCACAGGTTCAAATCCTGTACCCTCCGCCAATTGGAAAATGAAGCGTTTGGCTCGTCCCTTATAAAGGCTCGTCAGTCGATTTTAAGCGCAAAATTGAATTTTTTGTTTTTGTCCTTTGCAAAAAAGCGAGAACACCAGAAACAGGCTTTTCTTAAAAGAATTAAATAAAATCATATTTTATGTTAGTATAATACTGAAATCAAATATAGCAACAATATTATGTTATCAACATATGGGAAATAATCAAGAAAATAAACTGGGGAAAAAGATAAAAGCCCTACGGTTAAAATTTGAGCTTTCACAAGACGAATTTGCTAGAAAAGCCGATATTCCCTACACGACACTAACCAAAATTGAAACTGGAGTAATTAAAAAGCCGTCAGTTTTCGTTATGGCGAAATTAGCCAAAACGCTTGGTGTTTCAATAGAAGATTTAATAAAATGAGTAATATGAAAACCAATCACAAAATCATAATTGGCGATTCGCGCAATATGGCGGAATTACAAAATAAATCCGTTCATCTTGTTATTACCTCACCGCCGTATTGGCAATTAAAAGATTACGGAACTTCTGATCAGATTGGTTTTGATGATAGTTACGAAGAATATATCAACAATCTTAATTTAGTTTGGAAAGAATGTTTTAGAGTGTTAAATGATGGCTGTCGTCTTTGTATAAATATCGGTGATCAATTTGCCCGTTCTGTATATTATGGACGATATAAAATTATTCCCATTCGCACGGAAATAATAAAATTTTGCGAAACTATAGGATTTGGTTATATGGGTGCAATCATTTGGCAAAAAGCGACAACAATGAATACTACCGGCGGAGCGACTATAATGGGCAGTTTCCCTTATCCAAGAAACGGAATAATTAAATTAGATTACGAATTTATTTTGATTTTTAAAAAGTTGGGAGAAGCACCATTTGTATCAAAGGAAATAAAAGAAAAATCTAGAATGTCCAAAGAAGAGTGGAATCAGTATTTTACCGGACATTGGAATTTTAATGGCGCGAAACAAGATAAGCATTTAGCTATGTATCCGGAAGAATTACCGAAACGGCTTATAAAAATGTTTAGCTTTGTGAGTGATATGATTTTGGACCCATTTTTAGGAAGCGGCACAACTACTCTTGCGGCGAAAAATTTAGACCGCAATTCTATTGGCTATATGTTAGATAACGATACGTTGTATCGAGTGATTAAAATTAGTTTTTAGATTATCAACTGGTGTTTTATATCTCAACCCTTTTAATCTGATAGTGAA
>JAGUXS010000068.1 GCA_020061725.1 Patescibacteria group bacterium
AAAATTTATTAACGTTTTAGTAATAAAAATAATTTAATATTAATTGTCAGTTAATTGTTATAATATTTTTACATCCAAAAAAGAGAGGCTTGTTCCTCTACAAAAGATTTTTACACCCCGAAGGGCTTCATCAATCACGCGGCGTCGCTTCGTCACCCTTTCGGGCATTGCGAAATATTCTCGACTGCAGCCTCCCGTAGGAGTCTGGGCAGTGTCTCAGTCCCAGTGAGACGGGTCATGCTCTCACACCCGTTACTCATCATAGCTTTGGTAAGCCATTACCTTACCAACAGGCTAATGAGCCATAGGCCACTCCTAAAGCCCCTTGCGGGTTTAGTTCAATAAAAGTATTATCGGACCACATGAGGAATTAGCTTCGATTTCTCGAAGTTATGCCTCTCTTTAGGGTATGTTACCAATGTGTTACTCACCCGTTTGCCGCGCGCTTCGCTTTTGCTTCGCTAAATGTAAAATGTAAATAGGTAAAATGTAAAATTATGGAGTAAAAAATTTTTATAAAAATTTTTACAAAGTTTTTTAATTTTTAATTTTAAATTTAGCGTGAAACGAAAGCGAAACGCGCACGACTTGCATGCCTTAAACACGCCGCCAGCGTTCATCCTGAGCCAGGATCAAACTCTAAGTGATTTTTATGCTTTAAATAACATAAAATAATAAATTCCTATCACTATTTAAGTGTCAAAGATCATTTATAAAAATATATTGTTCGTATAATAAAGAATTGTAAATAAAAAGTCAAATTTTTTTAATAATATTTATCCACAATTTTAATTATTAAATTAATTTAATAAGTTTTATTAATGTGTTAAAATTCTATTTATGAAAGGAATAATTTTGGCTGGAGGAACAGCGACGCGTCTTTTTCCATTAACAGCCACAACATCAAAACAACTTTTACCAATATACGATAGACAAATGATTTTTTATCCTCTGAATGTTTTAGTAAAAGGGGGGATAAAAAATATTTTGATAATAATCGCTCCAGAACATTCTGGACATTTTGTCAATCTTCTTGGTTCTATTTTTGATAAACACGATATTCATCTTGAATTTAAAGTTCAAAAAATTCCTCGTGGATTAGCCGACGCTTTTATTATTGGCGAAAATTTTATTGGCAATGATAATGTGGCAATGATTTTAGGCGATAATATTTTTGAAGATGATTTTTCAAAAGATATTAAAAATTTTAAAAGTGGAGCAAAAGTGTTTGCAATAAAAGTTTCAGATCCAGAAAGGTTGGGCGTAGTGGTTTTTAATAAACAGATAAAAGCAATTAAAATAGTAGAAAAGCCAAAAGAATGGATAAGCGATTATGCTATTACTGGACTCTATGTTTATGATAATCGTGTTATTAAAGCGGCAAAAGCAATAAAACCAAGCGATCGTGGTGAAATTGAAATTACTGATTTGAATAATTGGTATTTAAAAAGAGGGGAATTAAAAGTTGGATTAGTTAAAGGCAAATGGTTAGACGCTGGAACTTTTGATTCATTGTTGGAAGCTGGAAATTGTGTTAAAGAAAAAAAATTATACGAAAATTTTCATCCCGCAATCAATGAAGCGATTAAAGAATTTAATGAAGAATTAAAAATGTTGACCAAAAAAAAATTATAATTTTAAATTTTTTAATTCTGTTTGATATAATTTTAATTTTTCTTTTTCATTTTCAACAATATTAGCTGGAGCTTTATTGATAAATTCTTTGTTTAATAATTTTCTTTTTAAATTAAAAATTAATTTTTCCAATTCAATAATTTTTTTATTAATTCTCGCCTGTTCTTTTTCTTTGTCTTTTGCGTCAATTAAATAAATTTCAATATCGTCAATAATAATACGAATCACTCGATCATCTTGCGTTTTTACATCGCAAGATTTTTTAATTTCTAATTCATTAATATTTGTTTTTAAATTTTTAATTAATTCTTTATTTTTTTCAATTAAAGCAACGTATTTTTCAGTACAAATTATTGTTTTAATTTTTTTACTTGGTTCAATTTTATTTTCCGATCGAGCGTTACGAATGGCGGAAATAATATTTTTAATTATTTCAAAGTTATCAATATTAATATTAGTGAATTTATTTGAAACGGTTGGCCATTTTTCTATCATTAATAAATTATTTGTTTTTATCTCTTGCCAAATAATCTCTGTTACAAAAGGAATAAATGGATGCCAAAGTTTTAATAAATTTTTTAAAATATAGAATAATATTTCATTTTTCTCTTCATTTTTTTCAAATTTGCTGATTTCTAAATACCAATCCGCAAAATCATCCCAAGTAAATTTACGTAATTTTTCACCAGCTTGTGAAAAATTATATTTTTTTAAATCATCGTTAATTTTTTTAATTAAATTATTAAATTTATTTAAAATCCATTCATCGGCCAAAGTTAAATTTTGATATTTAACATTTAACATTTGACATTTAACATTTGACAATATATATCTTGCGATATTCCAGAGTTTATTGATAAATTTTTTAAATCCTTCAATTTTTTCTTCGCTTAATCGGCTGTCATTGCCCGGAGTACTTCCAATTAACATTGATAAACGAACAGCATCGGCACCGAATTTTTCAATCATATTAATTGGATCAATTCCATTACCTTTTGATTTGCTCATTTTTTTGCCATTTTTATCTAAAATCATTCCGTGTAAATAAACATTTTCAAAAGGAATTTCTTGTAAGGCAAATAATGACATCATAATCATTCGCGAAACCCAAAGTGTAAGAATTTCATATCCAGTTTCCAAAATTTGCGTTGGGTGAAATTTTAATAGATCTCCAGATTTTTTATTTTTTTTAAAATTATCTGGCCATCCTAAAGTTGAAAAAGTCCACATTCCAGACGAAAACCAAGTATCTAAAGTATCAGGATCTTGAGTCCAATTTTTACTTTCTGGTTTTTTAACGCCAACATAAATTTCTTGTTTACGATAATAAACAGGAATTTCGTGTCCAAACCAAATTTGACGAGAAATGCACCAGTCGCGCAAATTTTCCATCCAATCCAAATATCTTTTTTTAAATCTTTCTGGAATAAATTTTATTTCTTCTTTTTCTGCTACTTCAATTGCTTTTTCTTTAAGTGATTTATTCCCTAATTTTTTTATTTTTTTATCAACGCTAATAAACCACTGTTTTGATGGTAAAGGTTCAATCGATGCGCCGCATCGATAGCAAATTGATAAATTGTTATTAATTTCCTCTTGTTTTTCTAATAAATTTTGTTCTTTTAATTTTTTAATAATTATTTCTCGAGCTTGTGTTGTAGTTTTATTTGAAAATTCATTAAATCCTTTATATATTTTTCCCTCTTCATTTATAACTTTTTTTATTTCTAAATTATTTTCTTCCGCCATTTTCCAATCAGCCATAGAATGAGCGGGTGTAACCCCTAATACCCCTGTTCCAAAATTCATATCAACCTCGCGATTAGCAATAATTTTTAATTTTAAAGGAATTTCGCAAAAATTTATTTTATAAATTTTTCCAATATATTTTTTATATCTTTTATCTTTTGGATTTACTGCCACGGCTGTATCGCCTAATTTTGTTTCTGGTCGAGTGGTAGCGATTATAAAAGGAAAATCTTTGCTATACTTAAAAAAGTATAAAATCGCTTTTTGTTCTTTGTATTCAATTTCATCATCAGCTAGAGTGGAATGGCATCGCGGACACCAATTTACAATTCTTTCTCCTTTGTAAATTATCCCTGCTTCATACATATCAACAAACATTTGCGCGACTGCTTTTTTTCTTTGTTCGTCTAAAGTAAAAGCTTCGCGAGACCAATCCAAAGAAGCGCCCATTTTTCTGGTTTGGCGCAAAATTGTCGCTTGAGTTTGTTTTAAAAATTTCCAAATTTCTTCAAGTAATTTTTCTTTTCCTAAATCGTGACGAGTTATTCCTCGTTCTTTAAATATTTTTTTCTCAACAGCATTTTGTGTGGCAATAGCCGCGTGATCAGTTCCTGGTAACCACAACGTTTGATATCCTTTCATTCTATGATAACGAATCATTAAATCTTCAATAGCTAACATAGCAGAGTGTCCTAAATGTAATTTAGCTGTTATGTTTGGCGGGGGTAAAATAATAGTATAAGTGGGAGCGTTTTTAGATAAATTTAAATTATCAGGATTAAAAAATCCTGATTTTTCCCATTTTTGATAAATTTTGTCTTCGTAATTTTGTGGATTATAAGTTTTGTCCATAAAAAAGTTTAAATTAAATCATTTAAAGATTAACAAAAAATAATTAAGAAATCAAATTTTAGACGAATAAATGCTATTTAATAAAATTGCTATTTTATAATTTTTTTGTATAATTTTAAAATGAATTAAAATTATGTGAATTAAAATTATGAATTATAAATTTAAAAAAACGCCTATTGTTTTAATTATCCTCGATGGTTGGGGAATTGCTCCAGCATCAAATGGAAACGCGATTACTTTGGCAAAAACACCAACAATGGATTTTTTATATAAAAAATATCCATACACAACTTTAAAAGCGCATGGAAAATATGTTGGTTTGTCTAATGAACAAGATGGTAATTCTGAAGCTGGGCATATGAATTTAGGAGCTGGTAGAATAGTTAAACAAGACGCTGTTTATATTTCAGAAAGCATTGCGGATGGAACATTTTTTAAAAACACAGCTATTTTAGAAGCAATAAAACACACTAAAAAATATAACACAAATGTTCATTTATTAAGTTTGCTTTCGGGATCGCAAAGTCCTCATACTAATTTAAATCATCTTTACGCTTTTTTAGAATTAATTAAACGACAAGAAATAAGTAGTAATAAAATTTTTTTGCATTTTTTTACTGATGGTCGCGATTCTTCACAATATGGGGCTTTGAAATATTTAAAAAAAGTTGTTTCTAATTTTCAAGGTGAAGAAAAAATCGCCACAATTTCTGGACGATTTTTTGCAATGGATAGAAAGAAAAAATGGGAGAGAATTGAAAAGGTTTATAATGCTATGGTTTTAGGAGAAGGGGAGAGAGCGGAGAGTTCAGAGCAAGTTATTTTGAGGGCTTATAATAAAAAATTAACCGATGAATATATTTTGCCGACAGTAATTACAAAAAATGGAAAACCGATTAGCGTAATTAAAGACAATGACGCGATTATTTTTTCTAATTTAAGATCGGATCGCGCTCGAGAATTAACTAAAGCGTTTATTCAAAAAGATTTTAATAAAATGAATCCCGGATCATTCAAAAGAAAAAAAGTTCTTCAAAATATTCGTTTTGTGGCAATGACTGATTTTGGACCAGACCTGCCTCATATTTTTACCGCGTTCCCTTCTCGCGATATAAAAATGAGTTTGCCTGCTGTTTTAAAAAATTTAAAACAAGTTTATATCGCTGAAACAGAAAAATACGCTCATATGACTTATTTTATAAATGGCGGGTATGCTGATCCGATTGATGGAGAAGAAAGGATAAAAATTTCTTCATTGGATATTCCTTATTACGACAAAGAGCCAAAAATGAGCGCGCCAGAAATTACAAAAACAGTTTTGAATAAATTACAAGAAAATAATTATGATTTTATTGCGATTAATTTTGCTAATCCGGATATTATTGGTCATACTGGAAATTTAAAAGCGGCAATTCAAGCCGTTGAATGTGTTGATCAATGCGTGGGAGTGATTGTAAAAAAAGTTCAAGAAAAAAATGGTATTGCCATAATAACAGCCGATCATGGGAATGTTGAAGAAATGATCAATTTAAAAACCGGAGAAATAGACACAAAACATTCAAAAAATCCCGTACCGTTTATTTTAGTTGACAATCAAAAAAGAAAAATAAAATTAAAAGATGAGGGAAATTTAGCTGATGTCGCTCCAACAATTTTAGAATTGTTTCAAATAAAAAAACCAAAAGAAATGAATGGGAGAAGTCTTCTTATTAACTAGTAACTAATAATTTAGCTTGTAGAAAATTAAAATTAAGAACACAAAATATAGAAAATTAAAAATTAGAAATTATTTTTTTAACTTTTAATTTTAAATTTTATTTCATAATATGAAAATATGAAGTCTCCTATTGCTCTTATTATTCTCGATGGTTGGGGAATTGCTCCGGCGTCGAGGGGAAATGGAATAAGTTTAGCCAAAACTCCAAACTTTAATAAATATATTACTACTTATTTTAGCGCTGTTTTGCAAGCTTCTGGAGAGGCTGTTGGATTACCTTATGGCGAAGTGGGAAATTCAGAAGTTGGACATTTAAATTTAGGAGCTGGAAAAATTATTTTTCAAAATTTGCCTCGAATTAATAAATCTATTTTAAATGGAAGTTTTTTTAAAAATAAAATTTTTTTAGAAGCGTTTAGTCATATTAAAAAAAATAATTCCTCTTTACATCTTTTAGGATTGGTTTCAAATGGCGGAGCACATAGTTTTAATGAACATCTTTTTGCTCTTCTAGAATTAGCAAAAAAAGAAAAATTAGATAGGGTTTTTATTCACGCATTTTTAGACGGTAGAGACACTTCTTATAATAGCGGATTGGATTTTATAAAAGAATTGGAAGAAAAAATAAATCAAATTGGCATTGGAAAAATCGCTAGCCTTTCCGGAAGATTTTTTGCGATGGATCGAGATAATCATTGGGACAGAATTAAAAAAGTTTATTTAGCGCTTACAGAAGGACAATCTGAAGAAAAATTTAATAATTCCATTGAAGCCATTCAAAATTCTTATGATCAAAATATTTTTGATGAAGAATTTTTACCAACAGTTTTATTAGATGAAAATAAAAAACCAATCGCTACTATACAAGATAGCGACGCGATTATTTTTTTTAATTTTAGATCAGATCGCGCTCGAGAATTAACTCAATCTTTTGTTTTGCCAAATTTTGAAAAATTTAAAAGACCGACATATTTAAAAAATTTATATTTTACGACGATGACCGAGTATGAAGAAAATTTTCCTGTAAAAATAGCTTTTCCGTCAGAAAAAATCGAAAATTCTTTATCAAAAATTTTAAGCGATTTAGGATTAAAACAACTTCATATCGCCGAGACAGAAAAATACGCTCACGTGACTTATTTTTTTAATGGCGGCAAAGAAGAGCCTTTTTGGGGAGAGGATAATGTTGTCGTTCTTTCTCCTCAAGTCTCTTCGTATGCCGAAAAACCTGAAATGAGCGCGTTAGAAGTGACTAAAAAATTAATTCAAGAAATTTCCAGAGACGAATACGATTTTATTGTTTGTAATTTTGCTAACACTGATATGGTCGGACATACCGGAAATTTAAAAGCGGTTATTCAAGCTGTTGAATGCGTTGATCAATGTTTAAAAAAAATTGTTGATCAAATTTTATTAAAAAATGGAATTATTTTAATAACCGCCGACCATGGCAATGCCGAAGAAGTAATAAATTTATATACTGGAGAAATTGACAAAGAACATTCTGTTAATCCAGTTCCTTTTATTTTGATTGGCAAACAATGGGAGGGTGAAGCTAAAAAATTGAGTAGAATTAATCCAGATTTAAGTGGACTTATTTCAACTGGCGTTTTAGCTGATATTGCTCCGACAATTTTGAAAATTATGAATATCCCAGAACCAGAAGAAATGACAGGAAATAGTTTGATTTGAATTTGATGGGGATTATGAATAAAAAAATAATTTAATTAAATTTAATCAAAATCGCGCCAAATTTTATTTTATGTTCATTTTACCTTTTATTTATGCAGCTTTTGAGATTTCAAAATTCGGGGACTGTTCCTTTAAATGAAGAACAAAAAAATGCGGTGACTTATAAAAATGGTCCTTTGCTTATTATTGCCGGAGCTGGTACAGGAAAAACCACGGTTATTACCACAAGAATAGCTTGGTTAATTTTATTTAATCAAATTAAACCAGAAGAAATTTTAGCTCTAACTTTTACCGATAAAGCGGCAGAAGAAATGGAAGAAAGAGTGGATCGACTTTTACCTTATGGTTATGTTGATTTATGGATTTCTACTTTTCATTCTTTTGCCGAGAGAATTTTAAAACAACACGCCATTGATATTGGCTTGCCGGATAATTTTAAATTATTAAATCAAACAGAACAAAATTTTTTAATCAGGCGAAATTTTGATCGATTTAATTTAGATTATTATCGTCCATTAGGAAATCCAACAAAATTTATTCAAGCGATGATTAAACATTTTTCACGAGTCAAAGATGAAGAAATTTGGCCAGAAGATTATTTGGAATACGCCGAGGGATTAAAATTAGATAGAGATATTGAAATGTCAAATGTCAAATGTCAAATGTCAAATGCGAATGAAATAAAACGAATTAATGAAATAGCTAACGCTTATCATGTTTATCAACAACTTTTATTAAAAAATAGCGCTTTGGATTTTGGAGATTTGATAAATTATACTTTAAAATTATTTCGAACAAGGCCGCAAATTTTAGAAAAATACAGAAAACAATTTAAGTATATTTTAGTTGACGAGTTTCAAGACACAAATTGGGCTCAATATGAATTAATAAAACTTTTAGGCGCGCCAAAAAATAATATCACTGTTTCCTTTGATGATGATCAATCAATCTATAAGTTCCGCGGGGCTTCGGTGAGCAATGTGATGCAATTTAAAAAAGATTATTCAAAAGCAAAACAAATTGTTTTAATAAAAAATTATCGCTCTAAACAAAATATTTTAGATTTGGCTTATAATTTTATTCAAAAAAATAATCCTAATCGTTTAGAATGGCAATTAAAAAATAATCAGTAGCCCCCAATGAATAATCTGTAATTAGTTGATGATTTTATGTTAAATGAAAAATCAAAAATTGTAATATTAAAAAGTTTAGCGATATTTTTATCAACAATGTTTTTTTGGCAGTTAATAAATTTGTTTACCACGTTAGAAAATCCTGCTATTTATGGCGAATTTGTAGAAATTCAACAGAGAGAACCTCTACATGTTTTTTCAAAAAAAAATACTTTATCAAAATTGAGCGTTCCAATAAAACAAACGGAAAAAGAAAAAGAAAAGAATGAAATAATTATAAAAGAGCCAATCAAAATTAATAAACAAAATTTAGAAATAGAAATGATGGCGACAAATGGAATTGTTATGGATTTAAAAACAGAAAAAATTCTTTGGCAAAAAAATTCTCAAGAGAAAAAAAATATCGCTAGCTTAACTAAATTAGTCAGCGCTTTAGTTTTTTTGGAAACAAATCCTGATTTGGAGAAAAAAATAAAAATTATCAGAGAAGATGAAATAGGCGGCGCTCGATTAGATGTAAATTTTGAAGAAGAAATTAAAATTAAAGATTTATTTTATGCCGGTTTGATTGGTTCAAAAAATAACGCAATTTTAGCTTTAGTTAGATCTACTGGTTTAAGTAAAGAAAATTTTGTTAAAAAAATGAATGAAAGAGTGACAAAAATGGGATTTAAAAATACACGTTTTGTTGATCCAACAGGATTAAATCCTAGTAATTTATCCACGGCTTATGAAATAGCAAAAATAGCCAAACAAACTTTTGAAAATCAAGAAATTAAAAAAATTTTAGTTATTAAAAGATATAATTTTTATACTTTTCAAGGAGAGAAAAAAATAAGAGAAGTGATAGTAAAAAATACTAATGAACTTTTAGAAAGTAGCCTTAAAATTAAAGCTGGAAAAACCGGATTTTCAAATGAAGCAAATGGTTGTTTGGTTATTCAAGCGGAAAATGAAAAAGGAAATGAAATTGTTGCTGTTTTATTGGGAAATAGAACAAAAGAAATAAATTTTAAAGAAATGGAAGCATTAATTAAATGGATTTTTCAAAATTATCAATGGATAAAAACAAATTGACAAAAAAACAAAAAAATATTATTTTAATTTGTTATTTTAATTTTTAATTTTTTTATGTTTTTTATCGCTAATTGGAAAATGAATCTTACTAAAAAAGAAACTTTAGAATTAATAAAAGAAATTATAAAAGAAATAAAAAAAATAACCCTTTGCGGCAAACAAAAATTGGACATAATTTTATGCCCATCTTTTACCGCGCTTTCAGATGTCCAGAAATTTTTATCTAAGAAGCTACAAATTACAAACTGCAAGCTATCCCTTGGAGCGCAAGATGTTTTTTGGGAAGAAAGAGGGGGGTTTACTGGCGAGATTTCAACTTCTATGCTTAAAGAGATTGGATGCCAATATGTGATTATTGGACATTCTGAACGTCGACAATATTTAAAAGAAACGGATAAAATGATAAATAAAAAAATAAAAAGTTGTTTAAAATTTAACTTAAAACCAATTCTCTGTGTTGGAGAAAAATCATTAAAGACCAATAAGCCGTCAATTATTGAACAAATAAAAAAAGATTTAAATGGAATTTCTCAAAAAGAAATCAAAAAAGTGATTATTGCATATGAACCAATTTGGGCAATTGGGGTGGGAAAAATTTGTTCTTTAGAAAGAGCGGTTGAAAAAATAGAAATTATAAGAAAAACAATTTTTGATTTTTTTAATTTAACACAAAATCAAAAAATTAAAATTTTATACGGCGGAAGTGTTGATAGCGCGAATATTAAATCAATGACCGATCAATCAGAAATTGATGGAGTTTTAATTGGCGGAGCGAGTTTAAAAATAGACGAAGTCGTAGAGATGATAAAAAAAATTAGTTTATAATTTATAGTTTTATAAACTTTTAGTTTTGGAAATAATCCGGCAATAGATAGTATTTAATTTTTTATAATTTGTCATTTTAATTTTAATATTGGGATTTATAAAATTTATTTCATAAATTTTTATTTTATGTTTATAAATATCCTTCTCATTTTAATTATTTTGGTTAGTTTTGGGATTATTTTGAAGATTGTATTTTCTAAATTTTCTAGACTTTCTTTAATTGAAATAGAAAATTTACCCAGAGAACAACAAGGAAAAGTAAAAAAAGAAATTATCAAAAATAGATTAGAAAAAAAATTAGAAAAAATTTATAAAAAAATTTTATATTTTTTGAAATTTTTAGAACCTTTTGGTTTAAAATTAAAAGAATTTTTTTGTAAATATAGAGAAAAATTTTTAATCTTGGAACAAAAATATATTTTTAAATATCGGCATTTAATAAAAAAAGAACCCGAATTAATTCAAAATAAAATTAAAAAATTATTTATTCAGGGGAAAGAATTGATAGAGAAAAAAAATTTTATAGAAGCGGAAAAAAAATTTATTGAAATTATTAGTTTTGATTCTAAAAACATTGAAGCATATAAACAATTAGTTGAAATTTATTTTCAACAAAATGACTTTGAACACACAAAAGAAATTTTATATTTTATTCAAAAAATAAATCCAAACGATGAAACAATTTCCACTCAATTAGGAGTTATCAATAAATCATTGGGACAACATAAAGAGGCGATAAATAATTTTAAAAAAGCGTTATTTTTAACCCCAAATAATCCTAAAAATCTTGATTTACTTATAGAAGAATATATAATTGTAAAAAATCAACTTTTAGCGGAAAAGGTTTTAAAAAAATTAGAAGAAGTTAATCCAGAAAATCAAAAAATAAAAGAATTTAAAGATAGAATTAAAAAAATGTAAAATATAAAAAATAAAAAAATGTGAAATTTAAATGTTGTTATTGCGCGAGGAAATTTATTTAAAATTATAAACAAAGTTCCATTATTTGTTAAAATTAATACGATAAATACACTTTTTTATATAACAAGTGAACGAGGAAAGCGAATATAATAATTTTGCATTTTACATTTTAAATTTTTTTGCCGATGTAGCTCAGTGGTAGAGCAACTCCATGGTAAGGAGTAGGTCCGCGGTTCAAATCCGCGCGTCGGCTAATTTAAACATCCTAAATGTTTAAGTTAAATTTAATTTTAATTAGGATTAAACTTTGGCAAAATTTTGAACAATATTGTTAAATTTTTTATTTTAGCCATTTTTTTATTTAAAAGAATAAATGGTTTTTTAGGAAAAATTAATAAAATTTATTAAAGTAACTTACTTTATTTTTTCCTAATTCATAATTCATAATTTTAATTCTTAATTTTATTCTGCCGTCCTAGCTCAGCTGGTAGAGCAACAGTTTTGTAAACTGTAGGTCATCGGTTCGAATCCGATGGACGGCTCCAAAAAAATAAATTTTTTTTATTTAAAAAATAAAATGAAAAGAAAAAATGTGTTCTTTATTAAAAGATAAAGAAATAGAAAAAATATATTTTTATTACACAACCTGTCCAAAATGCGCTAAGTTATATGGTAAGAATTACACTGTTATTTTCGCGAAAATTTTAGAAAAATAATTATGCCAACAAAACAAAATAATATTCAAATAATTAAAAAATTAAAATCTTTGAGTGATAAAAAAAATCTTGAAGGAATGAAAAGATTTGGCATTAATCCTAAAAATGCTTTTGGTGTAAAAATTCCTTTGTTGAGAAAAATGGCAAAAGAAATTGGCAAGGATCATTTGTTGGCATTAAATTTATGGTCATCAGGAATTCATGAAGCAAAAATTTTAGCCAGCATGATCGCTGAAGCCGAAAAAATGACATCAGAACAAATGGATAAATGGATTTCTAATTTTGACTCGTGGGATGTTTGTGATCAAACTTGTTTAAATTTATTTAATAAAATTTCAAGCGCTTTTAAAAAAGTAATTGAATGGGTAAAAAAAGAATCAGAATTTGAAAGACGCGCCGGATTTGCTTTAATGGCTTGTCTTGCTTGGCGCGATAAAATTTCTTCTGATGAAAAATTTTTAAAATTTTTTTCTTTAATCAAAAAATATTCAACTGACGAAAGAAATTATGTTAAAAAAGCTGTAAATTGGGCGTTGCGACAGATTGGAAAAAGAAATAAAAATTTACGCAAAAAAGCAATTAAGCTTGCCAAAGAGATTCAAAAAATTGATTCAAAATCAGCAAAATGGATTGCCTATGATGCAATAAGAGAATTAACAAAATATAAATTTAAAAAATAATTTTTATTTTATGAAAAAAGGCAAGTTAATTGTAATTGATGGATTAGATGGTTCTGGCAAAACCACTCAAATTAAATTATTAATAAAAAAATTAAAAAATAATGGCTATAAAACAGCTATTATTGATTTTCCTCAATATTATTCTTCTTTTTTTGGTCAAATAGTCGGAAGATATTTAAAAGGGGAATTTGGCAAAGCTAAAGATGTTAGCCCGTATTTAATTTCTATTTTATATGCGGCGGATCGTTGGTTGGCAAAAAATAAAATGGAAAAATGGTTAAAACAAGGGAAAATTATAATTTGTGATCGTTATGTTTCTGCTAATCAAATTCATCAAACTGGCAAATTAAAAACAAAAAAAGAAAAACAAATTTTTTTAAAATGGTTAGATAAATTAGAATTTGAAATTTTTAAAATTCCCAAGCCAGATTTAATTTTATTTCTTCATGTTCCTTATAAAATAAGCCAAAAACTTATAAAAAAAAGAGGAAGTAGGGGGTATCTTGGAAATAAAAAAGATATTCATGAATCAAGTTCTTCTCATTTAATCGCCGCTCAAAAACAATCATTAGAATTAGTAAAAAAAATTAGTAATTGGATAGAAATTAGTTGTGTGGAAAATAATAGAATTTTATCAAAAGAAATAATTTCTGAAAAAATTTGGCAAACATTACAAAAACATTTAAACAATTAAACAATTTAAGTAATTTATAATAAGCAATAAGTACATTCTATAATGAGATTGCTTGTTATTCGTTATTTTTATTATTTTGTTAGATATTTTATTTTTATTATTTATTTTATAAATAATAAAAATTTTTTTATGAAAAAAACAACAAGTATTTTACAACCAAGAAGGGCAGGGGATATTGATAAAAAATTTATTAAAGGACAAAAAGAAACAATTCTGTGTCCTAAGTGCAAAACTGTTTATTATGATAAATGCTGGCATAAAAATTTAAAACTTCTTGAAAAAAATATAAAAAACGCGAAAAAATTTTTGTGTCCAGCTTGTAAATGGACAAAAACAAATTTAGCTGAAGGGGTGATTGTTTTAAATTTAAAAAATAATCTTAGAGAAAAAGAAATTTTGAATTTGATAAAAAACGTGGAAGCTAGAGCTAAATTACGCGATCCAGAAGATAGAATAATAAAAATAAATAAATCCCGCGTTTTTATTTATTCACCTTCACAGCAAATTGTAGAGCATTCTGGGAAGATGCGCGACAAAGAAAAAAACAAAATAACCATTTTAACAACTGAAAATCAATTAGCCGTAAGCATTGCCAAACAAATTAAAAGGGCGTTTAAAGGCGAACTAAAAATAAAGTGGTCTCACAATGAAGATGTGGTTAGAATAGAATGGACTGAATAAAATGAAAAATTAAAAAATCAAAATATAAAATGACAATGCAAAAAATAAAAATTAAAAAATAAAATAAAATAAATATAATTTTAATTTGTTTTTACGCTTTAATGTTTTTTGTTATGCAAAGGTCTTTATTAAAATTTTTTTCTCCCAATTCAATAGCTGTTATTGGCGTTTCACATCAGCCGGGAAAGATTGGATATGAAGTTGTTAATAATTTAATTAAAGGACAATATAATGGGGAAATTTTTTTGATTAATCCAAAAGCGGGAAAAATTTTTGGAAAAAAAGTTTTTAAAAGTCTTTTAGAAATAGATAAAAAAATCGATTTAGCGATTATTATTGTTCCGGCAAAAATTTGTCCTGAAGTTTTAGAACAAATTGGTCAAAAAAAAATAAAATACGCGATTATTATTTCCGCTGGTTTTAAAGAAATTGGAAAAGAGGGGATAGAATTAGAAAATGAAATTAAAAAAATTTTTAAAAAATATAAAATTTCTTTACTTGGTCCAAATTGTTTAGGTTTAATTAATCCTTTTCAAAATTTAAACGCTTCTTTTGGACCAGAACTTCCGCAAGAAGGAAATATTTTTTTTATTTCTCAATCCGGCGCGATTCTTTGCGGATTTTTAGATTTAGTTCATCAAAACAATCTTGGTTTTAGTAAAATTGTTAGTTTAGGAAATAAAGCCGATCTTTCAGAAAATGATTTTTTGGAATTTGCTTTAAAAGATTCAGCGACAAAAGTAATTTTGATGTATTTAGAAAGTTTTACTGATGGTAAAAAAACAATTAAAATTTTAAAAAATCATTTTAAAAAACCAATAATTTTTTTAAAAGCTGGAACAAGCGAAAGAGGGAAAATGGCCGCTTCATTGCATACTGGCAGTTTAGCTGGATCAAATGAAGCGTTAGAAGCGTTTATTAAAAAAACAAATATTATTAAAGCGAATTCTTTAAAGGATTTATTTGATTTAGCAAAAGGATTTAGTTTTCAAAATTTTTCTCAACAAAAAGGAATTGCGATTTTAACTAATGCCGGCGGATTGGGAGTTTTAGGCGCAGACGCTATAGAAAAAAATAATTTAGAATTGACAGAATTAAATAAAAAAACAAAAAATTTTTTACAAAAAAATTTACCAGTAACTTGCAGTTTGAAAAATCCAATAGATATTATTGGCGACGCAAATACCGAACGATATAAAATTGCTTTAGAGGCTATTTTAAAAGATAAAAATGTTTCAGTGGTTTTAGTTTTTTTAACTCCGCAAAAAATGACCGAACCAGAAAAAATAGCAGAAATTATTGTTTCATTTTTTAAAAAATATAAAAAATCTATTTTAACTTGTTTTTTTGGCCAAAAAAATGTAAAAAAAGCGATTGAAATTTTAGAAAAGAATAAAATTCCAAATTTTGATTCGCCTGAAAAAGCCGTGGAAATAATTCAAAAAATACAAGAAAACATTAAAACATTAAAATATAAAAATACAAAAATACAAAAATACAAAAATACAAAAATGTTAGAACAAATTAAAAAAATTTTAAATAAAACAAGAAATCAAAAAATTTTAGAACCAGAGAGAGTATGGAAAATTTTAAAAATTTTAAAAATTTCTCATCCAAAATTTAAAATCGCCTTTTCGGAAGAAGAAGCCATAAAAAAAGCTCAACAACTTTCTTATCCTTTAATAATGAAAACAGCTTATTCAAAAATTTTGCATAAAAAAGACATTAATGGAGTAAAATTAAATTTAAAAAATAAACAAGAAGTAAAAAAGGCTTATCAGGAAATTATTGAAAACGTAAAAAACGTCGTAAAAGAAAAAAATAACAAAGAAATTAAAAAAGTAATTATTCAAGAGACGGTTAAAGTTAAAGAGGGGACTAGTGTGATTATTGGAATGAAAAGAGATAGACAGTTTGGGCCGTTAATTATGTTTGGTTTGGGTGGAATTTTTGTTGAAATTTTAAATGATGTTTCTTTTGGAATTGCCCCTTTAAACCAAAGCGAGGCGGAAAAATTAATTTCTTCAATAAAAGGATACAAAATTCTTAAAGGAGTTCGAGGAGAAAAAGAAAAAGATATTAATTCAATCATTGAAATTCTTTTAAAAATTTCCGAATTAAGTTTGTGTTTTCCGCAAATTAAAGAAATAGATCTAAATCCAATAAAAGTTTTTGAAAAAGGTTATTCTGCTATTGATTTTAAAATTATTTTATTTTGATATAAATTTAGTAGATGATTCAATTAGTCAAAATAAAAATAACAAAAGTAAAAATAGTTGAGGGTTGTTTGTTATTGATCGTTTTTAATTATTTTTTGATTTTTCCAAATCCATAAAATAATCAAACCATAAATTAAAAACACAATTAGCCAATGAATTTCTATTTTTATAGAAGCAAAAGGAATTTCGGAAAAAAGTTTAATGGTTTTAATTTCATAAGCCAAAAATATCCAAGCAATAAATCCAATAATTTTAGCCAACCAAAGCCAAAAAAAACTAATTATTGTCGTAATAAAACCCCAAAACATAGACAATGGGACGACTGGTAAAATAAAAACATTTACGATTGGCGCGATCAAAGATAATTGTCCAAAATTATAAACAATAATTGGAAAAGTCATAATTTGAGCCGAAACAGTCATTAAAAGAGATTCTCTAAATTGTAAAATATTTGAGATTTTATAAAATCCTTTTTTAAAAAGAATAGGGGATAGATAAATAATTCCCAAAGTTGCCAAAAAAGACAATTGAAAACCGATGTCATAACGTAAAATTTTAGGATTAAATAAAAGCATTAAACAAGCGGTAAAAACAACGGCATTGGTTATATTTTTTAAGCGTCCAATTTTTTTAGATAATAAAACCAAAATTCCCATAATTGCCGCTCGAACAACCGAAGCTTCAGCCCCGGTTAAAATTACAAAAAAAATAATTCCAGTAATTGTTAAATAAAAACTTGATGATTTAGAAAAATATAAAATGTAAAATAAATTCATTAAAAGAATACCAATAATTGTTATATTATAACCAGAAAGCGCGATAAGATGAGTGGTGCCAGTAATATTAAAAGAATTTATTAATTGAAAGGGGAAATCTTTACGATCTCCAATTAAAAGTCCGGATAAAAAAAATGACTCTGGCGAAGATAAAATAGTTAAGATTTTTTCTTGAAATTTATCTCTAAGTAAAAATAAATTTTTTTGAATAAAATTTCCTTTATTTTGAGCTAAAAGTTTTATTTTAGGATAATAAGCGATTGAATGAATATGATATCTATCTAAATAATTTTTATAAGAAAAATCTTTAGATTCAAGAGGAGTTTTTAATTTTGTTTTGATTTCTAATTCATCGCCATATTGATAATCTGTTTTAGATGACAAGTAAAGCAAGATTTTTTCTTTAATTTTTTTTTGAGAATTTGAAAATGAAATTTCATAAACTTCAAAAATAATTTTTTTTGAAGTTTTTTTATTTCCCAAATCGCCGATTATAATTCCTTTTAAAATTATTTCTTCTTTTGTTTCATTATAAGATTGTAAAAAATATTGTTTTGAATAATTTTTTTGAAGATAAAAAATTCCAAAAATTAGAGAGAAAAAACAAAAACCAATAATTGTCATTTTAACATTAAAAATTTTATTTTTATCCCAGCTAAAAATTTTTTCATTTTCTCGCGGCCATAAAAAAATAATCCAAAAAATTCCTAAAACAAAAACCCCTTCTAAAATATTAGAAGGAATTTTTATCCACGAACTTATAAAAATACCTAAAATAAAAGCTAAACAAATAAAAAGAAAAATTTTTGATTTTCTCATATTTTATTAAAAATTAAATTCCAAACTTCATAAAGAATTCCCAAGAAAAAAATAGCGATAATAAAATAGGCAAGAAAACGAGGAATGTTTATGGAGTATGCTGGTGTGTCGTCACATTTCTTTTTTGCTTGCCAATATATTAAAATAATCAATATTCCATCTAAACCGCCAATAAGCAAACCGGTAATGCCAATAATTTTAATAAAATTAGTCCAACCACTTAAAAAAAGAAATAAAGGAACAAAACAAACTAATATTGTTGAAATAGTTTTATTTAATTTATAATCGTAATGATAAATTTGTTTCAAGGCGAGACCAAGACTTAAAAAAGAAGTACTGACCGTAAAAAATCCAAAAATTGATCCTAAAAATAATATTTCTTTTCCTAAAAAATTTCCTAAATCAATAATTGCATTTTCTGAAATTATTTTACCAACTACGCCAACGCCGACTAAACTAAATAAAATATAGATAATCAAAGGAATTAAAGTTCCTAAAATAATCGCTTTTTTTAATAAAAATTTTTTTTCTTTCAAAACTATTTCCATAATCGGAATTGCCGAAACTCCACCTAAGGCAAAAAGAATTACTCCAAAAGGAAGAAAAAAATAATTTAAATCAATTGATATTAAATTTTCAAATTTTATTTGTGGAAATCCAAAAACAAAAATTATTGAAATAATTATTAGCAAGAAAATTATTATTAATAATTCTATTTTTGGAATAGCTTTTATTCCAAAAAAAATTACTATAGTTGTGCAAATAGAAAAAATTAAACTGTAATCAAAAGGAGATAAAGAGAAAAAATTTCCTAAAATTGAATACAAAAAATTTCCAGCTATAATAAGATAGGCGAGTAGGGCGCCGTAAAAACCAAAATAAACCGCGAAAATTGTCGCTAATTCTCCCCATTTTCCAAGATAGATTTTTGCGTAACCGATTAGTTGATGATTTTTTTTTGTTCTCAAAACAACTTCGCCATAACAAAGATTTAAAACAAGAATAATTAATCCTAATCCAATTAAATATAAAAATCCCGGCATAAAACCGATTTTAGCGATTACATAAGGTATGCCAAAAATCCCTACCCCAATAGTTGTCCCTATTAAAACAGAAGTAGCGATAAAAAAAGATTTCATAAAAAAATATAAAATATAGTATATTTAAAATATAAAAAATAAAATTTAGTAATTTTTAATTAAATAAATAGTTTTATAAACCAAATAAATAATTTTTATATTTTCTTAAAATTAAAAGGAATATTAATTTCCAAAAGTTATAAAATTAGAACTTTCATATTTTTTAACTGCTCTATTAAATATACTTATTGAAATTATAAACCAAAATATCGCAAGTGAGCCGACTAATAAAAGTTTTTCTAAAGAAACATCTCTTACTATTTCAACTGGCAAAGCACCAATTAAAAGCGATGGAATTATAAATGTAAAAATAAATCGCATTACCCCTTGAAAAGCGCCTCCGTGGAATAATGAGGGGGTTAAAAATAATTCAAATAAACTTCCTGTTACTAAATTGGCGTCCACAAAGAAAAAACTCATCGAGTAAATTGTTATTATTGCCGTCAAAAATACAATTACTGAAATTATAACGAGTAAACCAATCAATAAAATTTGATAAATAGTTGCATGAATTGAAATTATATAAATAACTAAACATACAACTCCAAAAACTATATCTCCAAGAGCGGAAACGCTAAAAAATGACGTTGCGGTTCTAATAAGTAAATTTTTTGGCGAAAGCATAAAACGATCAAATATTCCTGTTGCGACATAATCAGCCAGTTTTCTAATTCCAGCTCCAATAGAAAATACAATTCCATAAGATAATGCGCCAAAACCCAAAAGGCCGATAATATCCATCGCAACCCAACCATTAATAACCCCAACAGATTTTACAAAAAATATCCACAAAATTATAAAAGCCGTATTATTAATACTCATTCCAATAATATTTATTAAAAAACTTACGCGAAGTTCAGCGCTATTTTGAATATTCTTTTTTATTGCGTATAATGCAAAATAAAATTCTTTTATCATAAAATTATCCTCCATTTACAGAAATTTTTTGTTTTGCTTTTTTAAATATAAAATAAACAACCAATCCAAGTAAAACAATCCAAAATAATTGAATTTCGATAAGTTGATACCAATTTGTTTGCCAAGTTTCGTAAACTGTATGCGTTACAAATTGAGACGCGCCAAAAGGACTCCATAAAGCAATTTTAAACATAAACGTAGGAAATAATGCAATAGGAAGATATGAACCTCCAAGTATCATCACGGTTTTATCTACAATCCAAAATATTGGATTTATATCTTCTATCCAAAAAGATAAAAGGCCAATAATTGTATATAAAAATAGTGAAAGAATTATTCCGCAAAGAAAAGTTAAAATTAATGTTGGTATAAAAATACCAATTGTCATTGTTGGCGGAAGACCGATAATAAAAATTAAAGCGATTATCATTGATAACGTTATAATAACAAAAGAATATATACCTAAGCCGATTTGCCACCATATACGATATGAAAGATAAAAAATTGGCTTGCTAAATAATATTTCAATATTTCCTTTTTGAACATCTTGCATAATTTCCTTAGAAATATCACGCAATTTCAATATCGAAAACGAAAAATAAAAAAATATACTCCACGCAACAAAAAGAAATGTCGTGTTATTTATAACACCATCTCTTAATTTAAAAACATATGAATATAAAATTAGTAATATTCCGCAACGCGCAAGAATTCCAATAGTATCCACGATAAATCTATTAGGATATTGAATACAATCTTGAAAGAGTGTTTTAAAAATTTTAATTGCTAGTCGAGCTTCTTTCATAAATATGTCTAATTACTGTTTCAAGGTCGGCATTATATACATCAATATCCTTGACTTCAAACAAGTCTAATAATTTTTTTAAAGATTCTTGAACATTAATTTTATTAATATCAACAACAACAGTAATTTTATTTTTATCTTTTGAGGAGTAGGTTATTCCTTCTGGAAGTTTAGGAAAAATAGTAAAATTACTTAACGCGACAAGATCAATATATTTTTCATAGATAAAAGTTTTTGTTAAATTTTTCGTTGGTAAATCTTTTATAATCACTCCGTGATTGATAACTATTGTTCTATTGCAAAGAGATTCAATATCGCCGACATCGTGAGAAGTTAAAAATATTGTTGTATTTTCTTCTTTATTTATTTTGAGTAACAAATCACGAAGCATTTTTTTTGCCACAACATCAAGCCCGATTGTTGGTTCGTCAAGAAATATAATTTTTGGTTTATGAATCAAGGAAGCCGCAACTTCCGCCCTCATACGTTGACCGAGCGAAAGTTTGCGAACTGGTTGCGCAATAAATGAACTAAGATCAAAAAGTTTTACAAGTTCGGCAATTCTTTTCTTAATTTCTTTTTCAGGCATATCGTACATCACCCCAAAAAATTCAAGAGAATCGGTTAGCGGAAGGTTTGGCAAGAGTTGTGAACGTTGACCAAAAACCGTGCCAATTTGGTAGGCAAGTTTCTTTCTATTTTTTGTTGGATCAAAACCAAGAATATTTATTTTACCAAAAGTTGGAAAAAGTATACCCGTAAGCATTTTAATTGTAGTGGATTTACCTGCTCCGTTGGGACCAATAAATGCTATGCGTTCACCATGTTTAACTGAAAAAGAGATGTCATTAACCGCGACAATTTTTTTAGTTTCGGGAAAAAATAAATTTTTTACCCAACCAACTGAAGGATTTTTAACTGGAAATGAAAATTTTTTTGACAGATTAGAAACAATAATAGAATTTGGGTTCATAAAAATAATATAGGGAACAAAAATTTTTGTTTCCTATAATTTCGCGAATAAATATAAATAAATTTTATTCTGTTTGCGGTTTGTCTAATATTAATGGTTCAATGTTTTTTTCGCTTCCAGTTATTTTTGTTATATCTTTGTCAATTTTAACAAATTCTTTATAGGCGTTATTGTAATGATTAACAGAGGTAGACATGCTTAAACCTAAACGTTTAAAAAAATCTTCATAACTTAAAATGTGTTTACTTAATTTTTGAACATTAATTGAAATTTCCTTGGCGCTTTCTTCAATTTGTAAAGCGCGTAAACCTTGCAAAACTGTTTGTAAATAAGCCAAAAATGAAGTTGGTGAAACAATAATTACATGTTTATCTTTAAAAGCGTATTCAATTAAATCGCGAGTATTTATTTGCACAGCGCCAACTTTATTAATTAATAAATCATAATAAATCGCTTCGCTTGGAATAAACATAAAAGCAAAATCCATAGTTTTCTCGGCTAGTTTAATATATTTTGAAGTTTCATCAATGCGTGTTTTTAAATCTGTCTTAAATTTCCGTTCTAATTTTTCTCTCTCTGTTGGATCGTTAGTATTTAAAATTTTTTCATAATTTTCCAAACTAAATTTTGAATCCACTGGAATAATTTTATCTTTAACTAATATTATTGCGTCAACGATTGTGCCATCTTTAAATCCGTATTGCATTTGATATGAATTTGGAGGTAAAACATTTTTTAAAGTTTCTTCTAAAAAATACTCCCCTAAAACCCCGCGTTGTTTTGGATTTTTTAAAATATCTTGTAAATTTTGCAATTGACTGGAAAAATTTATTACTTGTTTATTGGTTTCATCTAATTTAATTAATTTTTCAGTCACTTGAGTAATTATTTTAGTTGTCTGTCCGAACTGAACTTGATTAGCGCGATGAGTTTCAGATAATTTGTTATCTAAAGTTTGTCTAAGTTCGTTATTCTGTTCCTTAAGTTGTGTTAGTCGTTCCATCATAGTTACTAATTTTTCTCCATCGCTAGTATTTTTTAGCTTAGTTAATAAAAAAATTATCACAGCAAACCCAGCGATCAATAAAATAGCGATTATGATGATAAAAATCATAATTGAAATTTGCATAAGATAATAATTAAAAAATAAAATATTTTAAAATTTATCAATGTGAAAATATATTTACAGATCTAAACATCAATTATCTTAAAATCACTTTATACGCTACGCTTGGGGTGGTAATTATAAGATTTAATCCATATTCTCGACGTAAACGTTCTTGAATAATTTCTAAATGTAACATTCCTAAAAATCCGCAACGGAAACCAAACCCTAAGGCTTGAGAAATTTCCGGTTCATAAAATAAACTTGCGTCAGTTAATTTTAATTTATCCAACGCTTCTCGAAATTTTGAATAATCACTTCCATCTTTGCAAAATAACCCGGCAAAAACCATTGGTTTTATCTCTTTGTATCCAGGCAAAGCTTTTATTTTATAATCGCGAGCTATATTTTGTATTATTATTGTATCTCCAACTTTACAGCTTTTTATATCCTTTAAACCAGTTGCAATATAACCAATTTCACCAGTTTCTAAGCTGTTTTTTGGAAAAAAATTAGGTTTAAAAATTCCTACTTCTAAAATTTCAGCTTGTTTTTTTGTTTCCATAAATTCAATTTTGTCGCCCTTTTTTATTTTTCCGTCAATAATACGAACGTAAACAATCACTCCTTTATATTCATCATAAACCGAATCAAAAATTAAAGCGCGTAAAGGTTTATTTGAATTATTAGCCGGAGGGGGGATATATTTAATTACTGAACACAAAAGTTGTTCAACTCCTTCGCCTGTTTTTGCGGAAATAAAAAGTGGTTTACAGCAAATATTTGACGATGATTCGTAATTTAATAACTGTTCTATTTCTTTTACTGTTTTTTCTAATTGAGCGTTAGGTAAATCAATTTTATTTATTACTGGAATAATAAATAAATTTTGTTCCAAGGCTAGGTGTAAATTAGTCAAGGTTTGCGCTTGAATTCCTTGTGTAGCGTCTACTAATAAAATAACCCCTTCTACAGCGGCCAAAGATCGCGAGACTTCATAAGTAAAATCAACATGTCCGGGAGTATCAATTAAATTTAACTTGTAGTTTATGGTTGATAATTGGTAGTCAAGTTGAACTGGTTGAAGTTTAATTGTAATACCTTTTTCTCTTTCCAAATCCATTTGATCTAAAAATTGCGAACGCATTTTTAGTTTATCTATTGTTTTTGTTAATTCTAAAAAACGATCGGCAAGAGTCGATTTTCCATGATCAATATGCGCAATAATACAAAAATTTCGAATATTCACAGAAAGAAAATTAAAAATTAAGAATCACTTTAAATTACAAAATGCAGTTTTTATATTGTTGCGAGACTAGTGATGTTATATTAGAAAACATTTGACAATTTTATAGTTAAGTTCTTCAGTAATATAGACTGCCCTACAAATATGCTCGCAATGACAAATAGGGGATTTTACATTAAAACTACAAGCTAATTTTCAATAGCTCATTCCATTCTTGATCTATTTTTTCTTGAATAGCTTTAATGGTTTTTTTATTTTCTGGCTTGAAAAGATGAGAAAATCTTTTTTGTGTTTTTAAAAATTCCTCAATTGGAAGTTTTTCTTTTGGTTGATAATTTAATTTATATTTTCCATTTTCTATCTCATATAAAGGCCAAAAACAAGAAGCAATTGCCATTTTTGAAATTTGAATTGTTGAATCAAAAGAAAATTTCCAATTTAATGGACAAGGCGAAAAAATATTTAAAACTGCCGGACCTTTGATTTGAAAAGCTTTTTCAGCTTTTTGATATAAATCAGCCCAATGATGCACAGCGGATTGAGCTGCATAAGGAATATTATGAGCTGCGATAATTTTAATTAAATTTTTTTTAAAAACTTTTTTTCCGGCAGGCGTTGTAGATGTAATGGCGCCATAAGGTGTTGCTGAAGATCGTTGATTGCCGGTGTTCATATAAGCCTCATTATCATAACAAACATAAACAAAATCGTGTCCTCGTTCTAAAGCGCCGGATAAAGATTGTAGTCCGATATCATATGTTCCACCATCACCGCCAAAAACCACAAATTTAATTTGTTTTTTTATTTCCCCTTTTTTCTTTAAAAAATTATAAGCGCTTTCAATTCCAGAAACCGTTGCCGAAGCGTTTTCAAAAGCGTTATGTATCCACGGTACATTCCATGAAGTTTGCGGATAAACGCTTGAAACAATTTCAAGGCATCCGGTAGCGTTCACAACAACAACCTGATGTTTACTCGCGGCTAAAATTGTTCTAACAATAATAGGAATAGAGCAACCAGCGCATGTCCGATGCCCGCTAGCAAAATAATTTTGTTTTTGAATTTTTTGAGTTAAGGATTTTAAATCCATAAAATAAACAAAAATTTATTTTATTTTAAAAAAATTTTAAACAGATTTTTATTTTTAAGCACATAATCTTCTAACTCTTCTAACGCTTTTATAAACGGCATGCCGTTTATAACTTTTAATTTTAGTTCTTCAATTTTTTGTTTGCGACTTATAAAATCTAATAACCTTTTTAAAAAACTTGGATCAAGAAAAGCTGGATTTTTAGAAAATGCTCTAGCATTTTTTATTATTGCTATTAGATTTTCTGGATCTGCTACTTTTGGATATAGATCAAATGGAAGGTGATACATTGACGTAAAGCTTTCATCAATTTCTTTAACTTTTTCCCATATTCCTCTAATTAATAAACCTATTAATATCTTAGGTCTCTTGAATATATCAACAGGTTGAAGATTTAATTTCTTAATTAGATTTAAATCTATAATTTTTAATGGTCTAAAATGGAAATTATTATTTAATAATCTTGAAATAGACATATCATCATATTCTCTTGTTATTTCTGTTATTAACATAATGAAACTACTAAAACATATTTTATATTTTCCGTCTTCCATTGTTTGTTGAGTTGAATATAAAAAATTAATTTGATCTAATAATCCATCTTTTTTTAATTTATCTTTTAACTTTCCTGTTTATTTTAAAAGAAATATTCCTTCTAAAATTTCTTCAAAAATTTTACACTGCGCAATTGGATCATTGTCTGTAAAATCTTCTTGGAAAAGACCTAAAAGATTATTTTTTAATTCTTGTGGTATATTATAATGACTAAACTCTTCTTTAAAAATTTTTTTTGTTATGACAGATTTTTTCTGGTTCTTCTTTACTAAAGGCAAGCCACTTATAATACTCATAAAAATTTCTGTTTTTTCTTGCTTTATTTATTTTTTCTTCCATTTTTGTCATAATTTTGTCATTTGTTTTTTCTTTTATTTCATTGCTCATATTTTAAACTTGGATATCCCTCCCTGTCCAAGTAATACATAAATAAAATAAATATTTTATAATTCGATTTTCGCTAATTAAAAAAATATTAAATTTTAGCTAATCTTAGCTAAAGAAATTCACTATAACAAATACCTCCATAAAATGATTCTGTGTTATTTTAGCTGAAAAGTATAATTTTTCAGTGAGAGTTGGGTTATAAATATTTTATCATATATTCATCTCTTAGTCTATATCCTAATTTTCTATAATATTCGCGGACACCGATGCCGGAGATTACGGCTATTTTTTTAATTTTAAAATTTTTTGTTTGTTTAAATTTTTTAAAAGAAAATTTTAACGAACGAACAATTTTTTCCGCTTCAATAATTAATTTTTTTCCAAAACCAAAATGTTGAATCGCTTTTTTGTCTTTTTCTCCAATGGCAACCATCTGTCCATAAGTATGAACTTCGCGAATAATCGCGCAATCTTTTAAAATTGTTAATTGTTGATTGTTAATTGTTGATCGAAATGATGGTATTCTTAATCGCAAAAAAGCATATAATTTTTTTCGTTTTAAATCTTCAAAACTTAAAAAATATTCTATACCTCCAGACGCTTCATATTTTTCAACAAATATTTTTAAATTTTGCATTTTACATTTTACATTTTGTATCTTTTTTACCTGTCTGCATCTAATGCATTGGCATTTTAAATTTTGTTTTTTCATTTCTTGTTGAACTATTTCTCGTAAATTTGAAACCTTGCTCCCAGCCTCAATGTTAGTTGATGGAATATCGCGAATCACTCGAATAATTCTTACATATCGTGGAATAATTGATTTGATTTTAATCAAAAGATTTGTTAATTGTTTAGTGGAATATGGTTTATATTTTCCTTGTTTCCAAAGTTGATAAAGTTTTGAATTTTTTGTCACAACGCAA
>JAGUXS010000079.1 GCA_020061725.1 Patescibacteria group bacterium
GGGGGGGTGTTTTTATTTATTAGTCAATTTGACAAAAAGGCTAAAATATGCCATATTTATGGCATGGAAAAACCTTATCTAAAAAAGAATTTTTATGAAATAAAACAGTTTGTCGTTTTTGTTATTTTTTTAAGCGCGGCAATTTTTATTATTGCTTCTTTAAAATCAATTATTCAAAATGAAGAAATTATTTTATTTTTTCTGACCACTTTTTTGGTCTTTATTTCCTTTCCTCAGTTTTTTTTAGGCATTAAATATTTTTTTAGAGATAAAACAGCAAACATTGACACATTGGTTGGAGTGGTTATTTTAACCACTTATTTTTATAGTGTCGTAGCTGTTTTTTTTATTGTTGATTTTGAAAATTATTTTGGCACAACAGCTCTAATTATTTTGTTTATGATTTTATTGAAATATATAAAATCTAAAGCAAAGGTTAAAAAAGGAAAAATAATTGAAAAACTAAAAAACGTTATTTCTGAAAAAGTTAGAGTAATTAGAGAAAATCAAGAAATATTTATTCCTAGAATTGCGTTAAAAAATATTGATACAGTGGTTATTTATCCAAACGAAATAATTCCAGTTGACGGAATAGTTGTTGAAGGGATTTCATGCGTAGACGAGTCTTTAATGAGCGGAGAGAGTCTTTTTAAAGAAAAAGAATTTGACGATTTAGTAATAAGCGGAACGACTAATAAATACGGAGTTTTAAAAATTAGGCCAACTAGAACAGGGGACGATTCTACCCTTTCTCAAATTATAAATTTAGTTAAAAAATCTATAGAAGAGAAACCAGCGCTTCAAAGTTTTGAGAGTCGGCTTGCTATATATATTTTTCCGGTGATAATAGTGATTTCTTTGTTAAGTTTTTTCTTGTGGTTTTTTTCAATTGAAAAATCATTTTTATTTTCTTTTGCCATTTCAATTTCTGTTTTAATTTTGATTTGTTCTCCGGCCTTAGGGTTTGCCGCTCAACTCCCCTTTATTATAAGTTCTTATTTAATCAAAAAAAGAGGAATTTTTATTAAAGATAAAAGAATTATAGAAACGCTTAATAATTTAGAGGCAATTATTTTTACAAAAACCGGGGTAGTAACATTTGGCAAGCCTAGAGTAACAGAAATAATTCCAAATTTTAATTTACAAAACCCATATTCAAAAAGAGAAATTTTGCAAATTATTGCCAGTTTAGAACAAAAATCAATGCGACCGTTGGCCCAAACAATTCTTTCTTTGGCTAGAAATGAAAATATTCATTTTTTAGAATGTAAAGAATTTAAATCGCGCAGAGGTTTTGGAGTGGAGGGGGTAGTTGATAACAAAAAAACCCTTTTTGGGAATCAAATGTTAATGAAAGAATATGGATTAGATTATTCAAATTTTAATAAAAAAATAGAAGAATTAGAAATGGGAACAAGAACAATTGTAATTGTCGCTTATAACAATCAAATTATTGGCTTAATTGGCATTTGCGACGCTTTAAAAGAAAAAGCCAAGGAAACGATTGAAGATTTAAAGAAAATGAATCAGCAAATAATTTTAGTTTCTGG
Organism: Patescibacteria group bacterium; assembly: GCA_020061725.1. Taxonomy (GTDB): domain Bacteria; phylum Patescibacteriota; class Patescibacteriia; order UBA2591; family PGYQ01; genus PGYQ01. The sequence goes on from JAGUXS010000079.1 coordinate 1,551, forward strand.
AGATACATATAGAGCGACAAGAGCGGTTGCTACAGCATTAAATATAGAAAATGTTTTAGCTCAAGTTTTACCAGATGAAAAAGAGGAAGAAATAAAAAAACTTCAAATGAGCAAAAAAATAGTCGCTTTAGTTGGAAATGGAATTAGCGACGCTCCAGCTTTAGCTCAAGCCGATGTTGGAATTATTTTAGGAAAAACTTCAGAAATAATAAAAGAAATATCCGATATTATTTTGTTTAACAATGATCTTACAGAGATTCCTTGGGTTATAAAAATTTCTAAGAAAATTTTAAGAAAGGCAAAGCAAAATATATTTTTAGCCCTTTTTTGTGGCGCTTTATGTCTGCCAATAGCCACAGGTCTTTTTTATTTTCCAGCCGGAATTCTTTTAACCCCCCTAATTGTAAACATTTCAATAATTTTAGGAATGTTATTAGTAACAATAAATTCATGTTTATTGTTTTTTGATAAAGAGTTGAAGAAATTATAAATTATAAATTTCCAATTTCTATGTTGTTTTCAAAACAAGATTATATTAAATATCGTTTTTTAGAAATTATTCCTGGCGCGTTAGTTTGGTTGATATTTTTTATGGCGATTGTAATTTCTTTTATTAGGCCAATTTGGGCTATTTATTTTATTATTGTTTTTGATTTATATTGGTTTTTTAGAATTATTTATTTTTTAATTTATGTTTTTATTTCTTGGCGGCAATTTCAAAAAGATATAAAAATTAATTGGTTAGAAAAAGTTAAATTAATTCCTAATTGGGAAAAAATTTATCATCTTGTTTTTTTCCCTACTTACAAAGAGGGGATTGAAATTCTTAAAGTCACTTTTGAAAATTTTGTTAAAATAAATTATCCATTAGATAAATTTATAATTGTTTTGGCTGGTGAAGAAAGAGATAAAGAAAATTTTTTTAAAAATGCGGAAATAATTAAAAAAAAATTTGGAGATAAATTTTATAAATTTTTAATTACTTTGCATCCTCAAAATTTACCCGGAGATCTTGCTGGCAAAGGATCAAATGTTGCTTGGGCTGGAGAAAAAGCAAAAGAATTTATTGATCAAGAAAAAATTTCTTATGAAAATATTATTGTTTCTTCTTTTGATTTAGATTCGTGTCCGTATCCTCAATATTTTTCCTGTTTGAGTTATAAATATTTAACTCATTCAAATCCAACTCGCGTTAGTTATCAGCCTTTAATTTTATTCCATAATAATATTTGGGATGCCCCGGCTTTTGCAAGAATAGTGGCAAATGGCGCTTCTTTTTGGCTTTTAACTGAATTAGTAAAACCAGAAAGACTAATTACTTTTTCTTCTCATAGTATGAGCTTTAAGGCTTTAGTTGATGTTGGATTTTGGCAAAGAGATATAGTTAATGAAGATTCAAGAATATATTTACAAGCCATAGCTTATTATCAAGGAAATTATTCAATTATTCCAATATATATTCCGGTCTCTATGGACGCGATTTTAGGAAAGACGTTTTGGCGAAGCATGGTTGGTATTTATAAACAGCAATGTCGTTGGGCTTATGGCGCTGAAAATTTTCCTTTTATGGTTTGGTATTTTAAAAGAAATCAAGTGCCATTTTTAAAAAGAATTCATTTTTATTGGAATCAATTAGAGGGAAGTTTTTTTTGGGCTGTCGCGCCAATTTTAATTTTTATTTTAGGTTGGATGCCTTTGTTAATCGTTATTAATCAGCAAGGAATTGAAATTGCCGTAACACAAACAGCTCCTAATATTTTAGAAATAATAATGAATATTTCTATGGTCGGATTATTTACAATAAGCATTTTAAGCACGATAATTCTCCCCACTCGTCCGCAAAAATATAAAAAAACAAAATGGTTATTAATGCTTTTACAATGGATTTTTTTACCATTTGTTTTAATTATTTTTAGCGCAATCCCAGCCATAGACGCTCAAACTCGTTTAATGATGGGAAGGCCTTTTGCTTACGATGTCACGGAAAAAGTGAGAAAAAGTTAAAAAAACAAAAAAAGTATTAAAACACAAGAACACAAAAATACTAGA
>JAGUXS010000060.1 GCA_020061725.1 Patescibacteria group bacterium
AAATAGTCCAATCTTGGAATGTGATGTGAATATGTTTAAAACTCCAAATTTTGACAACGCTTTAGATGAGATTTTGGTAAATCTCAAACCTCAGCAAAAAAATTGCCAGCAGTGTGGTAAAGTTTTTGATATTTTTCAAGAAGACATTGAATTTTATCATAAGCTTCAAGTTCCGGCGCCAACACTGTGTCCAGATTGTCGAATGCAACGCCGTTTGGGCTACCGAATTAACTTTTTACCTATTTTCTATAAGAAAACCTGTTCCGCCCCTGGCCATAATGAAAAAATAATCTCTTTTTATTCTGAAGAAAATTCAGTTAAAGTATATGATGACGATTATTATCTATCTGATAAATGGGATGCTTTGGAATTCGCTAGAGATTATGATTTCAATAAACCAGTCTTTGAACAATTTAATCAATTAAATTTAGAAGTTCCTCATCAATCGCTTAATAAAGACCCAAAAAATATTAATTGCGATTATGTTGTCAGCGGAATTTCTTCAAAAGATTGTTATTATGTTGCCCTGCCCTATTATTCTGAAAACATTTATTATTCTCGTGTTCCAGTATATTCTAAAGATTGTATTGATGTTTTTGAAGTAGATTATTGTGAACAATGTTACCAAAGCGTTTATGTAGATCATTGTTATAACTGTAATTTTTGTTACGAATCTCAAAATTGTCTGGATTGTTCTTTTCTTTATGATTGCCGAAATTGTAGTAATTGCTTTGGCTGTAGTAATTTAAGAAATAAACATTATTATTTTTTCAATCAGCCACTTACCAAAGAAAAATATCAAAACAAGATTAAAGAAATAAATTTAGGTAAAAGAACTATTTTAAATAGATATCAAGCTGAATTCGAAAGATTACTCCCTCAAGTTATTAGAAAAAATTTAAATAATATAAAAACTACTGAAAAATCCTTAGGTAATGACCTTAAAGAAAGCCGAAATTGTTTTTATGTTTTCAGAGCCCTGAAAAACTGTCAGAATTTAAGATATGTAGCATCGGTTGATAAATATATTGATAGTATGGATCTTTTTGGTGGTACCACGGGATCTTTAAGTTATGAGTCAACTGGAATAGTATTTAGTAGTAATATTAAATTTTCTAGTCTCTGTCGTAACGGTTTAAATCTTGAATACTGTACTGAATGCAACAACTGTGAATATTGTTTTGGCTGTTTTGGTTTAAAAAACAAAAAATATTGCATTTTTAATAAACAATATAGTGAAGTAGAATATTGGTTATTGCTTGATAAAATCAAAACTAAAATGTTAAAAGACAACGAATACGGAGAATTTTTTCCTTTATCTCAAAGTCCTTACTCTTATCAAGACTCTAATGCTCAGATTGAATTTCCCTTAGAGAAACAAGAAATAATTAAAAGAGGTTGGCATTGGCAGGACGAACCAAAAAGTGAAATTGATTTGTCAAAATTTAAAGTAATAAAAACCGAGGAAGTACCCGATGATATTAAAGATGTTTCTGATGACATTTTAAATTGTGTCATTATTTGCGAGCAAACCAGTAAACCTTTTAGAATTGTTAAATTTGAACTAGATTTTTATCGTCGGAAAAACTTACCAATTCCTATTGTTCATCCTCTCCAAAGAATCAAAAATCGATTTGTTTTTCATCATCCCTACAAACTCTGGCAATATCCCTGTTTAAAATGCGGCAAAATAATGTATTCTAGCTATGATCCGGAAAAGAAATTCAAAATTTATTGCGAGGAATGCTACCTAAAGGAAGTGGTTTGATGAAAATCACAAAAATTTTTGACATTTTTATAAAGATCAATTAAATTAAAAGTATGGAGAAAATATTTCGCTATAATGTTATTTTTCGGCCAGAACCAGAAGGTGGTTTTACAGTAATTGTTCCCAGTTTATTTGGTTGTGTTACTTATGGACGGGATTAAAAGAAGCGAGAAAGATGGTTATCGATGTTATTAAAGGATATATTGTTAATCTTAAAAAACATAAGGAGCTAATTCCTACCGATGAAGAAACTTTTTTTGGCTCAGTAGAGATAAAAAGAATTTCGGTCTATGCTTAAACTTCCAGTGATTACTTCAAAACAATTAATAAAAAATTTTAAAGAAAATTGGCTTCAAGTTAGATCATACTACTGGAAGTCATTTTATTTTTTACCATTCTGAAACCAAAAAACGAGCTGTCGCGTCTTACCATATTAAAAGTTTACCCAAAGGCACTCTAACGAATATTTTAAGGGAAGCCGGCATTGAAAGGAAATAATTTGAAAATTTATTAAAATAATCAAAACGGATATCTATGTTTAAAACTCCAAATTTTGACAACGCTTTAGATGAGATTTTGATAAATCTCAAGCCTCAGCAGAAAATCTGCAAACAATGCAGTAGGGTTTTTGATATTTTTCAAGAAGACATTGAGTTTTATCATAAACTTCAAGTTCCGGCGCCAAGTCTTTGCCTAGAATGTCGGAAACAAAGAAGATTTGGTTTTTACAATAATATTTTGAAATTTTATAAAAAAGAAGATGCTCGGACTAATGAAAAAATTATTTCTACTTTTCATCCTGATTCTCCTTACAAAATCTATAACTTAGAATATTGGTGGTCAGATAAATGGGGTGGAGAAGATTACGGAAAGGATTACAATTTTAATAAGCCGTTTTTTGAACAATTTCAAAAACTCAGTTTAGCTATTCCTCATTCAGCCATTACTCATTATGGGAAAAGAGTGATTAATAGTCCTTATACAGTTTCAATTCTTGATTCGAAAAATTGTTATCTATCAGGTTTAGGTGCTAGATTGGAGAATATCTACTATTTGTTGACTAACGATACGTTAGTCAACAGATAACAATATTAATTAATCTCCCAGGAATAAAAATTATTTTTTTAATTTGTGTTTCATCTGAAATCCATTTTTTTATTTTTTCATTCTTTAAAACTAATTCTTTTGCTTCAATTTCAGAAATATTTTTTTCTGTTTCTATACTATGTCTCATCTTCCCATTGATTTGAATAACTAATTCGAATTTTTCTTCAATAATTAAATCTGGATCATATTTTGGCCAAGATTGATTAAAAATACTTTCTTTTTCAAAAATTTCCGGATGTAATTGATGCCACAATTCTTCACAAATATGTGGAGCGATTGGCGCCAAAAGTTTTATTAAAATTTCAATTTCTAACTTCTGAATTCTAAATTCTGAGTTATGAATTTTATTTACGTATTCCATCAAACAACTGATAACAGTATTGAATTTAAAATTATCAATATCGTCAGAGACTTTTTTAATTGTTTTGTGTATTAATTGTTCTAATTTTTTTGAATGTTTTAATTGCTCCATTTTTTTAATATTATCTAAAGGTTGTTCTACTGTTGATTGATGTTTTTCAACAATATTCCAAATCTTTTGTAAAAATCTGTAAACTCCAATTACCCCTTGATCGTTCCATTCCACATCTTGTTCGGCTGGCCCCATAAAAAGACTGTAAATTCGCATTGAATCAGCTCCGTATTTTTCAAAAAATTCATCAGGATTAACAACGTTTCCTTTTGATTTGCTCATTTTCATTCCTTTATAATAAACCATTCCTTGATTAAAAAGATGAATAAATGGCTCGCTAAATTCTGTTAATTTTAAATCAAGCATGACCTTGGTAAAAAATCGCGCGTAAAGCAAATGCAAAATCGCGTGTTCCACTCCGCCAATATATAAATCAACTGGTAACCAATGTTTTACCTTTTTTTTATTAAAAATTTCTTTTGAATTTTTAGGATCAATATATCTAGTAAAATACCAAGAAGAACAAACCCATTGAGAAATGGTATCAGTCTCTCTTTCTGCGTACCCTCCACAACTAGGACATTTGGTTCCAATAAATTCGTCAATATTGGCCAAAGGAGATTTACCATCCGATGTTGGATTGAAATTTTGAATATTTTCTGGAAGTTTAATTGGTAAATCTTCTTCTGGTAAAGGAATTTCTCCGCATTGATTGCAATAAACTATTGGAATTGGCGCTCCCCAATATCTTTGTCTGGAAATTAACCAATCTTTTAATTTATATTTTTTAATTCCATAACCCAATCCTTGATTTTCTAACCATTGAGTAATTTTTTCTCGAGCCACTTCGGAAGATAATTGATCAAACTCTCCCGAGCCAATTAAAATTCCATCTTCAATAAAAGCTCCATTTTCAATAGAAGATTTTCCATTTTCTGATTTTATTACTTCAATAATCTCTAAGCCATATTTTTCGGCAAAAACAAAATCTCTTTCATCATGAGCTGGCACGGCCATAATCGCTCCTGTTCCGTATTCAAGTAAAACATAGTCAGCGATCCAAATTGGAATTTTATTTCCATTAAGAGGATTAATCGCGTAAGATCCGGTAAAAACTCCGGTCTTTTCTTTTTTTTGAGACATTCTTTCAATTTCTGAAGCATCTTTTGCTTTTTCTATATATTTTTCCACATCCTTTTTATATTTTTCAGTCGTTAAATAAGGGATTAAAGGATGTTCAGGCGCTAAAACAACATAAGTCATTCCAAACACTGTATCAATTCTTGTTGTAAAAATTTTTATTTTTACTAATTCTTCATCTAAATTAATGCCTAACCATTGACAGGTAAATTTATCGATTTTTTCCGGTTTCATTGCCCCTTTTTCTCCATGTAAAACTTGCATAAAAAATTCTGTTCCATAACTTCTTCCAATCCAATTTTTTTGCATTGTTTTAACTTTTTCCGGCCAATCTAAATTTTCCAAATCATCAACTAATTGGTCGGCATATTTGGTAATTTTAAAAAACCACTGTTTTAAATTTTTTTTAATGGTTAATGTTCCGCATCTTTCACATTTTCCTTCTACCACTTCTTCATTGGCTAAACTGGCTTTGCAAGAAGCGCAAAAATTTATTGGCGCTTCTTTTTGATAAGCCAATCCTTTTTTATATAATTCTAAAAAAAGCCATTGTGTCCATTTATAATATTCTGAAGAAGAAGAATTAATTTCTCGATCCCAATCATACATAAATCCCGCGGCTTTGAGTTGTTTTTTTATATTCTCTATGTTTTTTTTAGTACTTTTGGCCGGATGAATCCTGCGTTTTAGAGCAAAATTTTCAGCTGGCAAGCCAAAAGCGTCCCATCCCATTGGATGCAAAACATTATAACCTTCCATTTTTTTCTTTCGAGCTATAGCGTCTGAATAAGAATATCCTCTCATATGACCCACGTGCAATCCTTCTCCAGAAGGATAAGGAAACATATCTAAACAATAAAATTTTCTTTTTTTAAAAGCATTTCTTGTTTTATGAGATTGATTTTTTTCCCAAATTTTCTGCCATTTTTTTTCTATTTTTTGATGAAGATAAGACATAAAAAAATTTAAAATTAAAAATTCAAAAATTAAAAGTAATTAATAACCCATATTAAGGGGGTATGTATAATTCCTCTTTAAAAAAATAATTCTTAATTTAGAGGGGTGGTACTCTCTACTCGTTTCTTTTATTTAAATATTTATTATCTTTATAAGATATCATAAATCATTGCTTTTTTCAATTAAATTTTGTAAAATAATTTCAACTTCCAATCTCTAACTTCTAACTTTTATTATTATGGAAATAACATGGTTTGGACAATCTTGTTTTAAAATACAAGACAAAAATATAATTTTAATTACCGATCCTTATAATTCTGAACTTGGATTAAAACCGTTACATGGACTAAAAGCGGATATTGTTACAGTAAGTCATGATCATTGTGATCATAACAACATTAGCGTTGTTTCAAGTGTTGAAGAAAAAGCGCCTTTTATTATTTTTTCTCCTGGAGAGTATGAAATTAAAAATATTTTTATTTATGGAATTCCTTGTTTCCACGACAAAGAACAAGGAAAACAAAAAGGACTTAATACTGTTTATTTAATTAAAATGAATGAAATAACTATTGCGCATCTTGGAGACTTGGGTCACATTTTATCTGATGAACAACTAGAAAAAATAGAAAAAGTGGATATTCTTTTAATCCCAATTGGTGGAACTTTTACAATTAATGCCAAAGAAGCCAAACAAATAATTAGTCAAATTGAGCCTAAAATTGTTATTCCAATGCATTATAAAATTCCAGGATTAAAAGAAAATCTTGATAGAATAGATAAATTTTATTCGGAAATGGGCATTAAAAAAACAGAATTAATTAATAAATTTAAAATTTTTAAAAAAGATTTAATTAGCCAAACGGAAATGAAAGTGGTGGAAATGGAAAATAAATACTAGAACATAAAAACATTAAAATAATAAAACAAATTAACCTAATTTAATCTGATTGTCCCTAAATTGAATAATGCCACAATACTTTTCTAACAAAAAATATAAAATATAAAAATGAAAAATTTAAAATAAGCAATTCAAAATACAAAATTCAAATTAAATTTATTTTAAATTTTAAATTATTTCTTTTTATTTTTTGTGTTTTTAATTTTTTAGTTTTTTTGAGAATTTATTTAAAATAATTAAGGTAATTAGAAATTAAAATTATATTTATGTCTCTCTCAAACGATAAAAAGAAAATGGTGTTATGGTTTAGTGTTTCAGTAATCACAGTTATAATTATGATTGTATGGGGATTTTTTTTTAAAAAAAATTTTAATACATTAAAAATACAATTACAACAAAAAAAAGAATTGAGTCCTGAACATTTACAATTTAAAAAAGATTTGGAAGAATTAAAAAAATCTTTAAAAAATGTTCAGCAAGGGATTTCAAATATTAAAACAACCGTAGAAAATGAAAATAAAAAAATAGAAGAACAAAAATTATCCTCAGAACAAATAAAAAATTAAAAGAAAAAATAAAACAAACTGTTGAAAATAACACTAAAACATTAAAATAAATATAGTCAATAGTTTCAATTTTTTATCAATTTATCAATAACAAAATTCAAAATTAAATTTTTTTATTTTTTTTCTTTAATTTATATTTTAAACTGTCATTTTAATTTTTGATTTTTACATTTTACATTTTTTTATGTCAATAACTTATAGAGATGATGATGAATATGAAGAATATGAAAATGCAATGAGAGAAGCTAGAAATAAAGTTAATCTTTCATCTAAATTAGACGCTTTGAAAAAATATCAAGCAAAGGCTTTTGAATTAAGAAAAAAAATAGGTAATTTTAGTATAACATTTTTTACTCTAGCCTTAATGTTTGCTGGATTTAAAGATTTATTAGATATTTTTTCTATAGAATTATTTTCTTGGTTAGATTGGATAATAGATTTAGGATTTGGGGCTGTTTTATTTTTTGGCTGCAAAGGTAGTGTTCAACAAGTAAAAACAATTAGAATGACAAGTGTGGGCGCATCAATAGCCGAAGCAATACCAATTATAGGTGCTTTGCCGCTTTGGACAGTAAGTGTACTTTTGCTTTATATAAAAATGGGGCAAAAAAATAGAACTGCAAAATTAGATTTAAAAAAATTTGAAGAACAAATCGCGCAATTAAATAATGAAATCGCGCAAATGCAATAAAAATAAATAAACAAAAACTAAAACAAACAAATTTAACTGTCATTTATTTTTGATATACATTTTAATTTTATTTAATATTGAAATTAAATTCAAATTTATTTTGAAAATTAAATCATTAAAATTGATTAATAATTATTGAAATTACAAAATTTTCTTAAATTTTCCTATATTATTGGGTAGGTACCGAAGCGGTCAAACGGGACTGGCTGTAAACCAGTTGGCTTTAGCCTTCGGGGGTTCGAATCCCTCCCTGCCCACCATTCTTTATACAAAAAACCCTTTATAGCTTTAATAAAGGGATTATAAATTGTAATATATTATTTAAAAAAGAACTACGCTATAAATAGTATAGCTATAAATTAATTTGCGACTTGTAAGAATTTCAAAATTATTTTCGCCTGGGTAGCTCAGTGGTAGAGCACATGACTGAAAATCATGGTGTCGACAGTCCGATTCTGTCCCCAGGCACCAAAAGAATTTAAAATTAAAAATTCAAAGTTAAAATTTTTAGAATAAATATCAACTACTAAACTTTTTTCGGGGTGTGGCCTAGTGGATTAGGGCATCTGGTTTGGGACCAGAGGACCGTGGGTTCGAATCCCACCACCCCGACCAGACGAAACTTAACGGATTTTGCGAGGAGTTTGTTTGCTCGCTCGCCCCGCCTGCGGCGGG
>JAGUXS010000089.1 GCA_020061725.1 Patescibacteria group bacterium
ATTTATTTTATTTATTTTATTTATTTTATTGTCTAATAATACTATATTTTAATTTCAATGTCAACTCCGGCTGGCAAATTTAAATTTGTCAACGCTTCTACTACTTTGGCCGTTGGATCAATAATATCAATTAATCTTTTATGTACTCGCATTTCAAATTGATCTCTTGCGTCCTTATGAACAAAAGTAGAACGTAAAACAGTATATTTACTTTTTTCAATGGGTAATGGAATTGGTCCGATTATTTTTACATTTAATTTTTCAACTACATCTAAAATCATTCGTATCGCTTTATCTATTATTTTATGATCAAACGCTTTTATTTTAATACGAATCCTTTGATGATAATCTTCTTTTTTTTCATTTTTTCCCTCGTCAATTTTTTCTTTTACTTTTTGTTCTTTTTGTTTTTTTAATTTTTTATCCTTGAAATCTTTTTTAATTGGATTCTTTTTTTTAAGGTCTTTTTTTTCTTTCATAAAATCGTTAATTTCAACAAAATTAAACAAAATTTTAACAACAAATAAAACTAATTTCTATCCGCTAATTGACGGATAGAAATTAGAAATTATTTATACAAAACTATTTTATTATTTTAATTACAACCCCAGCGCCTACAGTGCGTCCGCCTTCACGAATAGCAAATTTTTGTTTTTCTTCTAACGCGATTGGAACAATTAATTTAACTTTTAAATCAACGGTATCACCTGGCATAACCATCTCTCTTCCTTCCGCTAATTCAATTTCTCCGGTTACGTCGGTAGTTCTAATATAAAATTGCGGTTTGTATCCTTTGGCAAATGAAGTGTGTCGTCCCCCTTCTTCTTTTGTTAAAACATAAATATTTGCTTCAAATTCCGTATGTGGAGTAGTGGTTCCTGGTTTGGCTAAAACTTGCCCTCTTTCTATTTCTTCTTTTTTAATTCCTCGAAGAAGAACCCCTGCGTTATCTCCGGCTTGTCCTATATCTAAAGATTTATTAAACATTTCTATTCCAATAACAACAGTCTTTTGAGTGGCTTTAATTCCAATAATTTCCACTTCTTCATTAATTTTAATTATCCCTCTTTCGATCCTGCCGGTGACTACAGTTCCTCTCCCTTCAATTGAAAAAATATCTTCAATTGGCATTAAAAATGACTTATCAACATCTCTTGTTGGTTCAGGAATATATTCATCTAATGCTTTCATTAAATTCATTATTGGCTGAACGACTTCGTCATTTGTAGGATCTCCAAGGGCTTTTAAAGCCGAACCTTTAATAATTAAAATTTCATCTCCTGGAAAATCATATTTTTTTAATAAATCTCTTATTTCTTCTTCAACTAAATCAATTAATTCTTTGTCTTCCACTTGATCTACTTTATTTAAAAATACCACAATGTATGGAACTCCCACTTGACGAGCTAAAAGAATATGTTCTCTTGTTTGCGGCATTATTCCGTCAGCGGCCGAAACAACTAAAATAGCTCCGTCCATTTGAGCGGCGCCTGTAATCATATTTTTAACATAATCCGCATGTCCTGGACAATCAACATGAGCGTAATGTCTATTTTTAGTTTCATATTCAACATGGGTTGTGGCAATAGTAATCCCTCTTTCTCTTTCTTCCGGGGCGTTATCAATTTGATCAACGGATTTTTTTGTCGCATTAAATCCTTTGGCGGTTAAAACCGTCAAAATTGCCGCGGTCAAAGTTGTTTTTCCGTGATCTACGTGACCAATGGTTCCAACATTGATATGCGGTTTAGACCGATTAAATTTTTCTGCCATATTTTTTTCTCCCTTTTTTATAGAATGACCCACACAAGTAAAAATTTTTAAAATTTTTACAAATCCTAAATTCTAAAAATTAAATTGTTTAGAAATTAGAAATTAAAAATTTCAATTTTAGTTTTTTAAACTAAAATTGATGCGGTTTTACCCAGTCATTCAAAAAATCAAATTATAAATTAAATTATTTTACTTTAAAAAATGAAATTATCATTAACTTACAATCAAGGACGGGAAATGATAGAGTATAAATTATTTACGAAAATTACTGGCATTAAAGTATATTTCGCTCATCCAAGAAGTCCGTGAGAAGCGAGGAACTAATGAAAATACCAATGAATTAATTAAACAATTTTTTTCCCAAAGGAACGGATTTTACTAAAATATCCAGACAAAAAATAAAAAGAAAGTTCAGAATTTATTAAATGGACGCCTTAAAGCCATACTTGATTACAAAAACCCTATGAAATTTTTAATCAATTAATTAAATAACGCTATTGCGTTAAATTTTAGAAACCAAGAAATTAAATAATTAAAAAATGATTATTTAAATTATAATCATCTATTTTAAAAAGTCAATTTTCTGTGTGGATAACGTAAAAAATTTAAAGTTTAAAACTTAGTTTCAAGAATCTACTGCAACTTAATTGTTAATTGTTAGATAACGATACGTTGTATGATAATATCCTTTTCCTCTTTTAAATATTGAAATGGTGTTTTATAGTTCAAAGATTTTAATCTTATGTTCA
>JAGUXS010000041.1 GCA_020061725.1 Patescibacteria group bacterium
AGGGAATGCTTCAAATAAAAAAGAAAAAAATTAAAGCTATTTTTATTTTTATAAAGCCAAAATCTTTAAATGAATTAAAAAACAGAATTAAAAAAAGAGAAAAAATGAAAGAGAAAGATTTAAAAATTCGTTTAGATAACGCAAAAAATAAAATACAACAAGCAAAAAAATATTATGACTATATAATAGTTAATGAAGAAAATAAGTTTAATCAAACAGTTGAAAAAATTTTAAAAATTTTACTTATTAAAAATAAGACTTCTAGTATTATTTAATATGAAAAATATTTTTTTAATTTCGGGGTACGGAATACCCAAAAATATATTGAAAGATGAAAATTATAATTTTTATTTAAAAACGATTTTTAATAAAATCTATGATGTTGTTGTAAAAAATAAATCTGTAAAATCATTAATTATTTGTTGTGGCGGTAAAACAGACATGTTTAAACCATACAAACGAAATGAAGCTGATGAGATAATTAAATTTTTTACAGAATTAATTAGACAAAAACCATTTTTAAATTTAATAACTAAAAACTTGCTTTTTATTCCTCAAAGAGAATCTTTATCAGCTTTAGAAAATTTTTTAAATAGTAAAAAAATCATAAAAAAGCATAAAATTAAAAAAGCTAATTTATTTATTTTTTGCGAGCAAACACGCGGAAAACGTCTTAAAATTCTTGCGAAAAAAATATTTGATAAAAATTATAATATTAAAATTATGCCTATAGATTTTGACATCTCAAATAATAGATATTTATCACCTGACTTTCTTGCTAAAAAAGAAAAAATTGAACTTAAATACTCTTTATGGGCTTTACAGAGTCTTAAAAACCTAAAAAAACATCATAAAATTTTTGTTGAAAGGATAGAATATTTGCGAAAAGCAGGACCAAAAGCGCATGTTGACGCCGTAAAAAAATGGTGGGAGACAAAACTTAAAGAATTAAAAATTAATACAAAATTAGTTAAAAAATAATTTGACAAATACAAATTATCTAATAACTAAACTTTAGCAAAAACCCTGAACAATGTTATAAAATACCTTTATTTTAGCCAAAATAATTTTTATTTAAAAATAAATAGTTTATTTAAAAAAATACTAAGCTTACCAAAGCTTAGTAATAATATGTATTTATAAGTTATTTTTAAAAATTTAAATAAATTCACAAAATTCAAAATTACAAATAACAAAAATTTTAAACAACGAAGTATGTTTTTATCCACTCCAATCGCGCAACTTACTAAAATTGGAAAAATTACTGCCAATAAATTTAAAAAACTTGGTATAGAAAAAGCAGAAGATCTGCTTTTTTATTTTCCTTTTCGTTATGATGATTTTAGTCAAGTCTCTTTAATCAACAATCTTCAAATTTACCCCATTAAAAAAAATGAAAATTTATATTCATCTCATGCCCAAAAAAATGAGATTTCTAATGAGATAAATTCAATCGTTACAATTAAAGCTTCAATTGAACTTATTTCCAATAAACGTTCACCAATAAAAAAAACAATTATTACCGAAGGGTTGGTTTCTGATCAAACTGGAAAAATAAAAGTTATTTGGTTTAATCAGCCATTTTTAACAAAAATTCTAAAACCTGGCGATAAAATTTATTTTTCTGGTAAAGTTGAATCTGATTTTTATGGATTACAAATGATAAATCCTTCGTATGAAAAAGCTTTATGGAAAAAAGAGACAATCCATACCGGTCGTTTAGTTCCTATTTATTCAGCTACAGAAAATTTAACTCAAAAACAAATTAGATTTTTAATAAAATTTATTTTGCCTTTAACCAAAGAAATTCAAGATTGGTTACCAAAAGAAATTAAAAAAGATTTAGATTTTTTTGATTTAACCGAAGCTTTAACACAAATTCATTTTCCAAATGATAAAAAAAAATTAGAAAAAGCAAAGGAGCGTCTAAAATTTGATGAATTATTTTTAATTCAAATTCAAACTCAACAACTAAAAAAATTTTTAGAAAAAAACAAAGCTCCCAAAATTGATTTTAAAGAAGAAATAAAAAATTTTGTTCAATCTCTGCCTTTTAAATTAACTGACGCTCAAAAAAAAGCGGCTTGGCAAATTTTAAAAAACTTGCAAAAAGAACAACCAATGAACAGACTTTTAGAGGGAGAGGTCGGCTCTGGAAAAACAATTGTCGCGACAATAGCGATGCTTAATGTGTTTTTAAATAATTATCAATCAATTTTAATGGTTCCAACAGAAATTTTAGCCAAACAGCATTTTGATAACATTTGTGAATTATTAAAAAATTTTGATATTAAAATTGGATTAATAACAAAAAACGAAAAAAAAATGAATTATAAATTAAGAATTACGAATCATAATAAAAATATTAAATTAAAAAATCATAATTTATCACTCATTATTCATAATTCTAACATCATTATTGGCACACATAGTTTGATTCAGGAAAAAATTAAATTTAAAAATTTAGGATTAATTATTATTGATGAACAGCATCGTTTTGGGGTTGAACAAAGAAATAAATTAAAATCTCAAACTAATTCATTAGGTAATAAACAAATGTTTCCTCATTTTCTTTCAATGACCGCAACACCAATCCCGCGTTCTTTGGCCCTAGCTTTGTATGGCGATTTAGATTTATCAATTATTAATGAACTTCCAGAACAGAGAAAAAAAATTATTACTAAAATTGTTGATCAACAAAATAGACAATTAGCCTATGATTTTATTAAAAATGAAATAAAAAAAGGAAGACAAATTTTTGTTCTTTGTCCTCTTATCAATGAATCAGATAAATTAGGGGTTAAATCGGTGACAACTGAATATGAAAAATTAAAAAAAGATATTTTTTTTGAGTTTAAAATTGGTTTGATGCACGGTCGATTAAAATCAAAAGAAAAAGAAAAGGTCAGACAAAATTTTTTAAAAAATAAAATTAATATTTTAGTTAGTACCTCGGTTATTGAAGTAGGAATTGATTGCCCAAACGCTTCGGTAATGATGATTGAAGGAGCGGAAAGATTTGGACTTGCTCAACTCTATCAATTTAGAGGTCGCGTTGGTCGAAGCGAGCATCAATCTTATTGTTTTGTTTTTTCAGAAACATCAAGCGTAAAAACAAAAGAAAGATTACAAGCCTTATTAACCGCCAAAAATTCTTTTGAATTAGCAGAAAAAGATTTAGAAATCAGGGGGCCGGGTGAACTTTATTCATCAATTAATAAATATGGTTCAACTCAACAATCGGGTTATTTATCATTTTTAAAAATCGCTCGTTTAACTGATTATTCAATTATTCAAAACGCTAAGAATTGGGCGATAAAAATTATTAATCAAGATCCAGAATTAGAAAATTATCCCAAACTAAAAGAGAAAATAAAAAAAATTCAAAGAACAATTTGTTTAGAATAAAAATAAATAAAAATATTGGAAAGTAAAAAAGGAGGAACTAAGCTCCCCCCTTTTTAAAATTTACGGGAATTAGAAGTAAATAATTAAATTATAGAAATTAAATTTTCTATAGTCATGAACTTCCATAGTCTAATAAAATGTGTTATAAATGAAAGA
>JAGUXS010000075.1 GCA_020061725.1 Patescibacteria group bacterium
ATTATTAATATTTATTTAGGTTAATACCACGCAACCCTCACTAATTAAAAAATATTAAATTTTAGGCTTTTAACTAAAGAAATTCGTTATAACAAACGTCCCATCCTTAAAATAATTTTGTGTTTTTTTGGTAAAAAGTATAATTTTCCAACGAGAGTTGGGTTAAAAAATTAGAAAATTAATTTTATTTATAATTTTAGTTCATTTACTTTTTCCCAATCTATTTCATTTAAAATAGTAATTTTATCATCGCCAATAATATATAGATAATCATTTATAAAAAGGGCTCTTTTAGCTGAAATTTGGCTAATGGCTTTTACTAATTTAAATTTATTATTTTCATAAGAAAAAATATAGCCGCCTTTGCCTCCTGGCAAAAAGAAAACATTGTGTTTTTTATCTAATAAAAACGCGTGATGATTATCTAAGGCATCCGACCAATATTCATCTAAAAGATATTTATCAATTTCTTTTGGATTTTTTGGCGAAGCGACATCAAAAAGAGAAAGTTTTATATGTTGAACTTCTTTGCCAATGCCTAAAATTATATCATTGGAAATTGGATGTAAATATGAAGAATAGCCAGGAATTTTTAATTCACCTTTTAATTCTGGTTTTTTGGGATTTTTTAAATCTAAAACATAAAATGGATCAGTCTGTCTAAAAGTGACTAAATAACCTCGATCTTCTATAAATCTAGCCGAATATATTTTTTCTGTTAAGCCTAAATTTTCAATTGATCCTTGGATTTTTAAATCTTTATCTAAAACATAAATATCATTAGCGGTTTCTTGATTACCACGATTAAACATAAATCCTATGCCTCTTTCGCCAATTGTTGTGGCTATTCTAAGATTATTTTGATACTCGTCTAAAGCGAATTGATTTAAAGGATAACCAGGAACGTTGCCAGTAGCTTTAATGTCAAATTTTTCTAATTCTATTTTTACTATTCCAGTTTTTTCCAATTCTCTTTGATGAGTTTTATAATATTTTGACATTCTATTTGAAAGTTCGCTTTCCATTTTCATTCTTTCATCATTGTTTAAAGAATTTTGATAATTTTCAAGAATAGATTGAAATTCTGTTAGTTTAGCTTGCGAACCAATATCGTAATTTTCTAATTTTTCCATTTTTTCATTTATCCAATTTGGATATATGTCTTGATTTTCTTTTATAAATCCAGAAAATAATTTAATTATCCCTTCGGAATAAGAATAGGTGATATAAATTCCATTTTCTGACATATAAATTACAGAAGAATTTGAGGATCCAACAAAAGAAATATTTTTTTCTATTTTTCCGGTAATTGGGTCTAAAATCATAGCAATAAATGTTGTATCAACTGGAACTTGGGAAACTGGATGATAAATATCAATACATTTAATTTCTAAAGGGGTTTCGTTTGTTGTTAATAATTTAATTTGACAAGGTTGGTATTGATTAATCCAAGTTTTAGTTACTAAATATATTTTGTTTTTATAAAGCCTGCTGTCCGCGATAGAAACATTATTTTCTAATTTTATATTCCATTTTTCTTTTGGCGATTTGGGATCTGAAACATCATAACTAAAAATTTCTTGATTAGAAAAAATAACCAAAATATTTTTATCTAAAAGCAAGGTTCCTGTTTTATCAATGTTAGAAATAGTTAATAAATCAATTGGCGGAAAAGCGTTAATTATTTTTGTTTTATTGATTGCCAAAGGCGATATTGACTCTTCTACAAATTTTTCAGTTAAAGGATAAAAAAATTCTGAAGAAAAATAAATTTCTTTACCGTTTGTTTTGACAATATCAGGCTCGTCAATTCCTAAAACCTGAACATTTGTTTCAGAAATTCTTTCAGATACTGTTATTTCTTTTTTTGATTCTATTTGCGCTTCATCTATTGTTGCTGTTGGCATCGCTGTTTCCATTATATCCATTCTTTTAATTCTTCCGCTGTAATAACCTGTTATTTCATTTATTCCAGCTTGCAAATAATTTTTAAATTCTTTTTCTGAAGAAAATTTTTTAATTTTTTCTATTTCAGATGAAATTTTTTTAGAGGGAAAATTGAAATCAAAAAACCAAGATTTATTTTTTAAATTTTTATTGTTTAAAACAATAAACGAAATAGCGATTAAAAAAACCGTTAAGACAATAATAATTCCGATTTTTTCGCTGATTAATTTTTTAAAAATTTGCATAAATTTTTTAATAAAAATGTTTTATTCTAAAAATAATATAACATTTATTAAAAATGTCAATTTTAATTAAAAGTAATTCGTAACGAAGTCATTTTATCATTAAGAACTATTTATTTTAGCGTTTTAGTGTTTTAATATTTTCACTCTGTCACCCTAAACACCTCTTCAACGCTTGTAATGCCGTCTAAGGCTTTTAAAATTCCGTCTTGAACCATTGTAATCATTCCTTCTTTAATAGCTAAATTTTCTATTTTTTCGTCGGAAATTTCTTCATCTTTAAGAATGCTTTCTCTGATTTTAGAACTCATTAATAAGATTTCATAAATTCCAATTCGTCCTTTATATTTTAATTGATTGCATTTTGCGCAGCCCTTTCCTTTATAAAATTTTAAATTATTTAAATCATATTGAAAATTATAATTTTCAGGGAGTTTTTGTAGTATTTTTTTAATTTTTTTCAATGTTTCATTTAATATTTTTTCTTCCTCTTTGCAAAAAGGACAAATTTTACGAACTAATCTTTGTCCAATTATCGCGTTAAGACTTGGAGCTAATAAAAAAGATTTAACATTCATGGCTAAAAAACGTGAAATAGTCGCTGCCGCGCTATTAGTGTGAAGGGTGGAAATAACTAAATGTCCAGTTAAAGACGCGTTAATGGCTATTTCGGCTGTTTCTAAATCTCGAATTTCTCCAACCATCACAATGTCTGGGTCTTGCCTTAAAATCGCCCTTAATCCCGTGACAAAAGTATAATTTTTATTTAAATCAATTTGACTTTGATTAATGCCTTTTAATTTATATTCAATTGGATCTTCCAAAGTAATAATTTTTACATTTGGTTTGTTTAATTTATTTAAAATAGCATAAAGTGTGGTGGTTTTACCAGAACCAGTTGGTCCAGTGGTAAGAATCATGCCGTTTGGTCTTTTAATTTCTTTTTTTAATTGACTAAAAGCGAGATCGCACAATCCTAAATCTTCAAAAGATAGGCCAACTTTTGAAGATCTTAAAAGCCTCATTACCACGCTTTCACCAAAAGCGGTTGGCAAACAAGAAATTCTTACGTCAATCCTGTCATTGCTTAAATAAATAGTAAATCTTCCATCTTGGGGCTGATCAATAATATTTATTTTAAGGCTAGCTATTAGTTTTATTCGAGAGATAATTTTAGGCCAAATAGACCTATCTAACGAAGCGATTGTGTAAAGAATTCCATCTATTCTAAATCTTATTTTAACATCTTCTTCTTCCGCTTCAATATGAATATCAGATGATTCGTTTTTAATGCCAAAAGCGATCAACATTGTGATAACATCTGTTAAAGAAGCGTATTTAAGTTTTTCTTTAAAATTTTCAAAATTATTAAATTCTTCTTGAAATTTTATTAAATTTTCTTCTGTAATTTCCACCCCCCTTTTAGTTTCTTTAATTTTTGGCAAGTAGTCGTATTGTTTAAGGGTAAATTGAAAACTTTCTTCAGATATTAAATATGTCGCTATCTCGCAGCGATATTTTTTTTCTAATTGAGAAGTTAATCTTAAAATATCCGGAGTTAAAGGATTAACGCTGGCAATTTTTATTTCTTTTTGAGTTTTTAAAAAGCAAATAATTTTGAATTTTTTTGCTTGCTCTTTGTCAATTAAGGCTAATGTTTCTAAATTTATAGTAATTTTTTTTAAATTAATATAATTCAAATTTAATTTTTGGGCTTTTTTTTGAGTATCTTCTTCTTTTTTAATTAAATCCATTTCTTGTATTTTTTTTTCTAATTTTTCTTCCGCATTATTATTTAAAACCACTTTAGGCTTTAAAGTTTCTTTTTTTTTATTTAAGAAATTAGAAATTGGAAAAGAGGACATAAATAGTTAAAAGTTTAAAACGCAAAGCTAAAAAAAATTTAAAATTAAAAATAACTAAAAAAATTTTTAATGATCAATTTTTAATTTTTAATGAATTTTCAAATTCCAATTTTCAAATTTGATTAATTTTGTTTGAAAATTAGATTATTGAATTTTATTGAAAATTAATATTTAAAAATTGAAAATTATAATTGCATTTTTTAAATTTTTATGAGTATAGTTTTTGTTTAAGAGATTCTATTTCTTGCTTTACCCGATTATTATTTTCCAAAACTTTTTTAATTTTTTGATAGGCGTGCATTGCAGTTGTATGATCTCGTCCTCCAAATTCTTGTCCAATTGAAGGATAAGATATTTCTAACTCTTCTCTTAATAAATACATAGCTATTTGTCTTGGATTAACTAATTCTTTTTTTCTACAGTTTCCGGACAAACTTTCTATTTTTAAATTATAAAAATCAGCCACAATTTTAATTAATTCTTTGGCATTAATAGCTTTATCAGACGATCTTGAAGACAGGCTTGATAGGGCATTTTTGACATTTTCTAAGGTAATTGGACGTCCATCAAGTTCGTGTTGCGCAATAATTTTAATTAAAGCTCCCTCTAATTCTCTAACATTATTTTGAATAGTTGTCGCTAAATATTGAATTATTTCTTTATTTAAATTAAATTGACGTTCTTTAAGTTTTGCTTCTAAAATCGCTATTCTAGTTTCTAAATCTGGTCGAGAAATATCGGCAATCATTCCCATTGAAAAACGCGAAATAATTCGTTCTTCTAAGGCGGGAATATTTTTTGGCAATCGGTCGGAAGTAAAAACTAATTGTTTATTTTGTCCATGAAGGGTGTTAAATGTATGAAAAAATTCTTCTTGCGTTCTTTCTTTATTGGCAATAAATTGAATATCATCCATCAAAAGAATATCAACATCGCGATATTTTTTTTTGAATTCTTCTGTTTTGTTTGTTTTTATCGCTTTAACAAAATCATTGGTAAAATTTTCTGAATTAACATATAAAACTTTTTTATCTGGACATTCTAATAAAACTTGATTACCAATCGCTTGCATTAAATGAGTTTTTCCTAAACCAACCCCTCCATAAATGAAAAGGGGATTATATTTAGTTCCTAATTGTTTTGTTATTGCTATGGCGGCGGCAGCCGCTAATTCATTTCCAGTTCCAACAATAAAATTTTTAAAAGAATATTTAAAATTTAAATTAAATTTATTTTTAATTCTTTGTTCTTCAAGTTGCTTTTGTTCCTGATTATTTAAAAGTGTTTGTGGGGTTAATTTTTCATTAGATTGACTAAAAATAATTTCTTGAGACTTGGATTCTTCCAGCGATTCTACTTTATAAATTATTTTTTTAATTTTATAATCAGTAATATTTTCTAAAGCTTGAATAATCGCTTTATGATATTTTTTTTCTAACCATGAAATAGTAAAAGCGTTGGGCGTGCCAATAACAATTTGATCATCTTGCCAAGAAGAGATAAAAGTATTTTTAAACCAAGTGCTAAAATTCGCTTTGCTTATGGTTAATTCTAATTCTCCCAAAACAGCCTCCCAAAGTTGTTTTTTGTCCATAAAAAATTAATTAAGAATTAAGAATGCAGAATGTATAGAATGCAGAATTAAGAATGTATAGAATGCAGAATTCTTTTCAAGAAGTTATAATAGTATATTTAAAATATTATACAAATTTTAAAATAATAAAATAACAATTTTGCGTATAAAATGTGCATGAGTTGTGAAAAACTTAATTTTTAATTTTAAATTTATTTTTTCATTTTTTTAATGTTTTTAATATTTTTATAATTAAAACCAGACCCTCGCTGAAAAAATTATATTTTTTAGCTAAAATTAAAATATGAAATTATTTTGTGGAGGGCCGTTTGTTATAGTAAATTTTTTGATTAATCTTAGTCAAGATTTAATGTTTTAAAATTAGCAAGAGTTCTTATGATTAAAATATCTTTTTATGTGCCAGATAATTAAAATTAAAACGGCTAAAACTATTATTATATCTAATTTGTGAAAATAAATTCCTAAACTATCCCAATGGTCGCCTAATTTTTTGCCAAGATAAGCTAAGGCAAAACACCAAGGCAATGAACCAAGAAAAGTATAAACAACAAATTTAGTAAAATTCATTTTAGAAATACCTGCCGGCAAAGAAATAAAAGTTCGTATTACTGGCATTAGACGCGATAAAAAAATTGCGTTGGAACCGTGTTTATTAAAAAAATCATCGGCAATTTGTAAGTCGCGATGAGAAATAAATAAATATTTACCGTATTTTTCAATAAAAACACGACCTCCGTATATGCCAATTATGTAGGCTAAAATTGAACCAACCACACAACCCAAAGCGCCAAAAAAAGTTACGCCCCATAAATTAAATTTTCCTGTTGCGACCAAAAATCCGGCAAATGGCATAATTATTTCAGACGGTAAAGGAATACAAGCGCTTTCAATTGCCATCATGATAAGTATTCCCCAATAACCAAATAAAGAAATCGCATTAATAATAAATGTTGTTATCGCGTTAATAATTATTTCTATCATAATAAAATAGGTAAAACTTAATTGGAGCAGGTGAACGGAATCGAACCGTCGTCCTCAGCTTGGAAGGCTGATATAATAACCATTATACGACACCTGCGCGAATTATAGTTTGTATTCGCCAGCTTAGCAAATTGTAGTTTGTAAAAAATTTCCTAAATTCATTTTTAGTTTACTTTAATAAAATAAAAAAATCAATAAAAAAGTGTAAAATTTTTTAAATTTAATTATAATTTTCTTTATAATTTTCTTTCCACTGTGTTAACACAGTGGAAATACAATGACAACCTTTGTTTGCGTTAGTTTTGTTTTAAATTAGAAGGTTATATGTTGACTTACGATACGTTCTGTGATAAAATACAGAACATATGCAACTTAAATTACATAAAAATGCCAAGACAACTTTCATTACAAGAGAGTTAATCA
>JAGUXS010000055.1 GCA_020061725.1 Patescibacteria group bacterium
CGGTCGGCTTTAATAGCCTTCCGCAGTTTTTCCATATTGAAATAGTCCTCGGGTTTTTCAAAAATTTCGGTTTTAACATATTCTTCCGCTCCTTTGATATCGCCCCGCTCATATTTTTGTTTTACAACCGGATCGTTTTTAACGACATGCTCAAATTTTTCAAAAAATTTCCAGTCAACTTTCATACCGGCAAAACCAACGGCTTTTTCTGAAAAAGTTTTGAGCGGGTCGGGATTAAAAACGCTAACCTCGTCAATATCAACACCTTCACCGCCTTCCGTTCCTGTTCTGGCTTTAATCGGCAGTTTTAAAACTTGGTCGTAGTTATATTTTTCCTCAAAGTATTCGCAATTGGCAAAAAAATCAAAAAGTTTAAAAGTTTCTTTTTCTACTTTCATCGTTTCGCCATCCACATCTTTATAGATGAAAGTATATTTTCTCGTTCCTCGTCCTTTGATTTGGATAAAATCGGTCGGCGAAAAAATCGGCCGCATTAAGCAAAGATTTAAAATATCTTGGCAGTCATAGCCGGTCGTCATCATTCCGACAGTTGTACAAACTCTGGTTTTGCTTGATTTATAGCCCGCAAGCCATTTTGTTTGACCGTTTAAATTATTATTTGAATAATTAATAGTAAATTGCTGAGTGTCTGGGATATTTGAGGTAATTTGCGCGGCAAAATCAGAATTATATTTTCCAGGCCAAAGTTGGTCTGCGAATTGATTTAGAATTTGAGCGATTTTTGAGGCGTGATTTTGGCTAACACAAAAGACAATGCTTTTACCTATCTCGCCGCTGATTGGATCTTTAAGCGCGTTTTCCAAAAATGTTTTGCAGAAAATCTGATTTGTTTTTTCTGAAAAAAACTTTCGTTCAAAATCTTTTTGAAAAAAGGTTTGTTCTTTCTCTATACCCTCCTCATTCTCAACCATTAAAGAATAACCTTTTTCAGACAAAAGTTTGGTTGTGATTTCTGTTCTCGCGTCAGCGACAACCGGATTAACAAGATAGCCGTCTTTTATGCCGTCCAGTAAACTATAACGGAAAGTCGGCTCGCCGGAAGGACAGCCAAACGTCGTGTAAGTGTCCAAAAGCTGGCGGCGTTCCCACGCTCGCGGGTCTTTTTCGCTGATTTTCTGCGGATCAATGTTTTTGAGATAATCTTTCGGTGTGGCGGTAAGCCCTAATTTATAGCCGACAAAATATTCAAAAACAGCGCGGCTATTCCCGCCAATTGAGCGGTGGGCTTCGTCAGAAATTATCAAATCAAAATCAGTTGGCGAAAAAAGTTTTTTATATTTATTGTCAAACGATAAGCTTTGAACAGTAGAAACAACAATTTCCGCTTTTCGCCAATCATCACGATTTTCTTTGTAAATCACGCTAATAAAATCATTATGAAGAATTTTTTTAAAATTTTTATATGCTTGGTCTTCCAATTCCAAACGGTCAACCAAAAACAAAATTCTTTTGGCATTACCGGTTTTCAAGAAAAGTTTAATCACAGCTGCGGAAACAAGGGTTTTCCCCGTTCCTGTCGCCATTTCAAAAAGATAGCGGTCGTTTCCTTTTTTCGCCGAATTTTGCAAGGCGTAAATTGAGGCAAGCTGATAAGGACGCAAAAATTTCAAATCTTGTTCTTTGATAAAATCCGCCCTTTGCGTTTCGTCTGTCCAGCGAAGGTCTTTTTGATAGTTTGGATTTTGTGTTTGGATGATATAATCGCTTTCAACTTTTTCCTCTGAAAGCGTGAAAAAGCTCGGTTTGAAAGTTTCTAAATGCTTCAAGGATTCAAAAGTCGGAAAGACGGTAATAACAGTAGGATTGCCTCTTTCTAAATCCCAAAAATAGTGGAGGTTGCCATTTGAAAGAATTATAAAACGAGCGTTTTGAGATTGAGCGTAACGGCGAGCTTGCTCTTTGCCGTCAAGCGGGTCTTTGTCTTCTGATTTTGCCTCTAAAACTACAAACGGAAATCCGCTATCATCAAGCAATAAAAAATCAATAAATCCTTTTTTGGTTTTTTCAAAATCATTGCCAAATTCATCTATGGCTCGCTTTGTGAGCTTAATATTATTTTCCAAAACAATATTTGCTTTTCTATTTTTATCGCCTGCCTGTGCGTGTTCGCTTGTCTGCGAATGTTTTCGCTCAGACAGACACGCAGACAGATCAAAAAATCTCCAACCTGCATTTTGAAGCAATTCATTGATTTTTATTCTGGCTTTGGCTTCTTTTTGCATAATTCTATTTATTAACTAAATCATCAAATGAAACACCAAAAACTTAGTGACTGTCATCTTTTTTGATAGTTATTTTTTTGGCTAAAAATAACTAAAATTAAATCATAAAATTATATTTAGCGCGAATTTGATTGAAACTTTATCTTTTTACATTTTACATTTTAAAATCGTAAATTCAAACAAAAAATAACACAAAATCATTTTGAGAAAAGTTGTTTATTATAACAAATTTTTTTTGGCTAAGATTAGCTAAAAATTAATATTTTTTAAAATTAATGAAAGTCGTTAGATTTATAATAAATCATCTCCTCATTCTCCAAATAATTCTTTTAATTAAAAAATCTAATCTACTTAAAATAAAAATAAGAAATCCTTTTAACTTGATTATAAAATTAAGTTTTTTTATTTCTTTTGATTCTTTAAAATTAAATCCAGAAATTCTAAATTTAAAATTCATCCCTTTTTCTGTTTCTAAAAATGGAATACGAGTTAAAATTTTATCTTCTCTTTGTTTAAAAATTACAGGCGCCCAACCAAGACTTTCTGATAATACATTTAAACGAATATTTTTTCCTTTTAAGGAATCTTCTTGTTTTAAAAATTGATAAAATTTATTCAAAATACTTTGTGGCGCAAGTTGAATTTCTAATTGATCCCCCTCTCTTTTATATAAACATTGATTTTTTTCTCCATAAATTTCTTTATCATTTAATTTTATTTGACTAGCGCTATCCCAACTTTGACCTAAAAAAAATTTTATTTTTTTACTAGGCATTTCGCAAAGATAAATATTTTTTTCTAAATCCCAATCTAAACCGAGTGGATGTTTTATTTGTCCAAATTTTTGTTTTTCTAAAAATTCTTTTTTTTGATAAAATGCCTTTTTAATTTCTTCAAATATTTTTTCAAATTGTTGTTCTTTAAATTCTTCTTCTTTGAAATCTTTAAAATTTTCTTTGGCAAAATCCGAAAATTCATCTACAGAATGTTCCCAAAAAGGTTTGAGACTTGGCAAGGTTCTTGTTATTCGTAAATCATCAACAACATGAAGAACATCATAAATATCAATTCCAGCCTTTAATTTATAAATAGCGTCTCTCCATTTAATCGCTTTTTCAAATTCTTGTTTTTTAATCGCTTTATTCATTTCATCCTCAAATTCTAAAATTATCAAATTATACCAATCACTTGGAACTTCTTCTTTAAATGGTTTTCTTTGAATTGTTTTATAAACCATTTTATAAGCATTTCTAATTTTACCAGTTCTTTGCCATTCAAAAGCAATACACAAAATTTTTTGATAAAATTCTTCGGCTTTATTTTTATTCTCTTGAGAAATTTCTGGAATAGAAAAAATAATATCTCGTAAAGCAAAAACCCCTTGTTCAATCATTTCCAAACTCCACCAAGGTTTTGCCGATGCCCACCAATATTGATCAGAGGCAATAGCCATATCTAATTTATTTCGTATTTCACGATACCAAGACTTTTTTGTGTCTAATGTATTAACAAAATTAATCACCCAATAAGTAAATTCCCATTGCAATTGATGAATGGGATTTTCTGGATGATTCCATAAAGAAAATGGATTTGTCTGTATAATTCCTTTTTCTTGATCTAACCAAAAATCTTGTTCTTCTGATGACCAAGTGCTTTCTCTCGGTTCTAACTCTTCATTAATATTAAATTTTTTTATTAAATCAGAAACAAAAACTTTTTCAAATGCTTTATTTTGATAAATTTCAAATAAAAATTTTTCCAATCCTGGTCGATGATGACCAAAAGTTTCAACGTCCATCACAGTTAAAAGATATCGATCTTTTTTTATTTCATCACCCAATTCTTCTAAAAGAGATTGAGCAGAACGAACAATGGCTGACAGTATTAAAATACTCGCTCTTTTATCTCTAAATAAAATTTTAAAATTATTTAAACCTTTGATTTGATAAATTTTATTAAATTCATTTTTTTCTTTTTCGGGCGGACAAGCTAATTGTTCGGCAATAACCCATTCAAAATTTAATTTTTGCGCCGCTTGCGCCACTTTAAAACTATAAGCTAATTCAGGAATAAAAAAACCTTTTGGGTTATAAATTTTTCCAAAATATTTTTTATTTGTTTCTGTATTTAATTTAATTTGCCTTTCAATTTCACTTTCTGGAAGAAGGGCTAAAAATGAATGATATTTTGCGCTACCAGTAAATTCTATTTGTCCATTTTGCGCCAATTTTTTAAGATCCTCAATAACATCTAAATAATCATATTTTACCAAAAGTTCTGTTAGACTGCCGTTAATATTTATTGTTATTTTAGCTTTTGGATTTTTTTTTAATCCTTGAATAATTTTTCGATAACTTTCATTAACAATCTTTTCTAAAATATCTGGCATTTGATTAAAAGGTTGATAAAAATGTAAAAAATTAGACCATAACATAAAAACAATTAGGCATTAACAATTAACAAAAAAATTATCTCTCTCAATTAAAATTTGTCCTAAATAAATTAAATGAATTTCTGA
>JAGUXS010000016.1 GCA_020061725.1 Patescibacteria group bacterium
ATTTACGATGTAATTATAACATAATTTTAATTAACAAAAAACCACAGAAGTAAAATTTCTGTGGTTTTTTGTTATAAAAAGATAAGACTCTACAATTATATTTCAATTATTTTATTTTTTGAAACAAAACCAGAAAAAATTTTTATTGAAAATTGAGGAACATTAAAATGTTTAGCTAAAAGTTTGATAATTGCTTGATTCGCTTTTCCTTTATTTGCTGGTTTTGTGGCTGAAACAATAAAATTATTTTCATCAATTTTTTTTATTTCATTCTTTTTACTTCCCGGTTTTACTTTGATAAAAATTTTCATAAAGGCAAATTTTTATTTTATTAGATAGTAAGCATCATTAAATACATGATTATTTATGTGGAATAAATAAAATTAAAATCTTTTCTTTTTTGTTTGATGTTTTTTAACAATTTTAAGACGCATTAAAGATTGAGCTAAAATCGCTTTTACATCCGCAATTTCCACATCCTCTCTTTTTTCTTCTAAAAGTTTTTTTGCTTTTTGTCTTGCTTCTTCTGCTCTAATTTCATCAATATCTTCGACTCTTTCTGCCATGTCAGCTAAAATAACAATTTTATTTCCTTTTTGAACTTCCAAAAATCCACCTGAAACCATTATAAAAAATTCTTCTATTCCTTTTTTTAATTTTAATTCTCCAGCCGAAACTAAAGCGCTGATCAATGGAATGTGATTAGGTAAAACAGTAATTTCTCCATCTTTTGTGGGAATTACAGCTAAATCAATCTTATCTTTATAAACTGTTTTTTCTGGGGTTGTGATTTCAAAATCAATCATAAAAATTTAAAATGTAAAAATCAAAACAAATACAATAATACATAAGGGATATTTTACGACTTTTAATTTTTAACTTCTTTAATACTTCCTTTCATATAAAATTCTTGCTCTAAAATTGAATCGTATTTTCCTTCAAGAATTTCTTTGAAACTTTGAATTGTTTCTTTAATTGACACGTATTTTCCGGGAGTTCCAGTAAAAACTTCGGCAACAAAAAATGGTTGAGATAAAAATTTTTGAATCTTACGAGCGCGCATAACTGTAATTTTATCTTCTTCTGATAATTCTTCCATCCCAAGAATCGCGATAATATCTTGAAGATCTTTATAGCGTTGTAAAATTTTTTGCGTTCCTCTGGCAACTTCATAATGCTCTTGTCCAACAATTTGTGGATCCAACGCAGTTGAATTTGAATCTAAAGGATCCACGGCCGGATAAATTCCCAATTCAGAAAGACCTCGAGAAAGCACAACCGTTGAATCTAAATGAGCAAAAGTTGTAGCTGGCGCTGGATCGGTTAAATCATCGGCTGGAACATAAATTGCCTGAACAGAAGTAATTGATCCTTTTTTTGTTGAAGTAATTCGTTCTTGTAATTCTCCCATTTCAGTCGCCAAAGTCGGTTGATATCCAACAGCCGAAGGAATACGGCCAAGTAAAGCGGAAACTTCAGATCCAGCCTGAGTAAATCTAAAAATATTATCAATAAAAAGCAAGACATCTTTGTTTTGTTCATCTCTAAAATACTCTGCCATTGATAGAGCAGATAGGGCAACACGCGCTCGAGCTCCGGGCGGTTCATTCATTTGTCCAAAAACTAAAGCTGTTTTTTTTAAAACCCCTGCTTCCTTCATTTCATAATATAAATCATTTCCTTCGCGAGTTCGTTCTCCAACTCCAGCAAAAATAGAATATCCTCCGTGTTCTTGAGCGATATTTCTAATTAATTCCGTAACAATAATAGTCTTTCCCACTCCAGCTCCGCCAAATAAACCAACTTTTCCTCCTTTTATAATTGGACAAATTAAATCAATAACTTTAATGCCTGTTTCTAAAATTTCTGTTTTGGTTGATTGTTCGGTAAATTTTGGGGCTTTACGATGAATTGGATATTTTAACTTTAAATTTTCAATTTCTGTTGAATCTAATCCATCAATTGGTTCGCCAAGTAGATTAAACATTCTACCTAATATTTTTTCTCCAACTGACACTTTAATTGGTTCCATAGAATCTTCCACTTCCATTCCTCGAAATAAACCGTCTGTTGAAGACATAGCTAGTGTTCGGACTTGATTTGCCCCTAAATGCTGTTGCGTTTCTAGAATCAAATGATGATTAATTCCTAATAATTGATAATTAACAATTAAAGCATTGTAAATTTGAGGCAATTTCCCCTCACTAAATTCTACGTCCACCACTGGACCGATTATTTGACTAATTTTTCCTTTATTCATAAGGTTTTATTAAAATTTTCCTTTTTGCACGCCCTTGACAAAAAGGAAAAAATATGATAAAAATATTAAAATAATTCCATTACATTTTAAATTTTGATGTGCTGTTTTAAAATCTGTAGACAGAAAAAGCATATAGCTTAATTAAAGGTTAGAATTGGTTAATTCTCCTTTTCCTATTTTAATCCTTTAATTTTTCTTTTGTCTACAGATTTTAAAATAGCATTTTTTATTTATTGTGATGGGGGGTGAAATTATAATTCCGCTTTTTTATTTTACATTCTTAATTTTTAATTCTGTATTCTGCATTTATTCCACGGCTTTCCCAATTAAACAAATCGCGCCCCATGGTTTATAGTGACTTTTAAAAGTTTTAATTTTTTGTTCACCATTAAAATAAATAATAGTTCGAGTAAATTCTGCGTCAGCTCCGTCATGACTGGTTTCAATACATTTTTTTTCTCCTGGTTTTAAATCTTCTGTTTTAATAATTTTAGTTTTAGGGGCTTTAATAATATTAAAGATTTTATTTTTTGTTATTTCAACTTTTCTGCCATCATTAATTCCCCAAAATTCAAAAATTAAATCATTTTTTTCTATTTTAGTTTGAATTAAAATATAATTATTTGTATCATTTTTAAATTTTAAATCTGGATGCGGTCCATAAATAGCCGCGTCCATTCCAGCTGGTTCATAATATTGAACACGAAATGTATGTGGTTGTCTTTCTAAAATAGGCAATCCGGAATTTAAAGCGGTTCTAAACATGGTCGTGCCTATTTGACACAATCCTCCGCCATATTCATAGGTTGTTTTATTCCCCTTAATAACTAATTCAGGTAAATAACCAGTTTTTTTATTTATTTCCCCCAAAGCCTTAACAGTTGAAAATTCTTCATCTGGTTTAATTAATAATCCATTTAACGCAGTTGCGCCTGTCTTAATATTACTTCGTCGATTTTTCGGACTTCCTTTAAAATTAGACTTTCCGATACCGATTATTTCTTTAATACCTAAATCATTAGCGCTTTCTGTGGTAATTTCAGGTTCTATTTCTTCCACGATTAATTCAATTTCTTTGTTTTTTTTAAAAACGATTTCTTTGTTTATTTTTTGATAGGTTTTTTCTATATTTAATTTCTTCCCATTTTTGCTTGCCTGAAATTCAACAATTTTTCCATTGTCAATTTTAAATTTAGCGTTTTGAGCCTCTTGATCAATTTCCATCGCAATAGTTTTTAATTTTTTTTCTATTTTTTCTTGATTAAATCCAATGCTAATTTCTTTTTGATTTTCTTCTAAATTTTTAAATTGATTAAATTGAAATTCAATCCATTCCTTACCAACATCTTTTTTTATTTCCCATTTTTTACCTTTAAAAGATAAATTAACTGGAAATAAATCTATAATTTCCTGAGCGACTGGAATAAATGTTTCAATTTGTTCTTTTGTTATTTTAGGACTTTCAATAATTAAAGTCAAATCAATTGGCTGAATATCTAAAAATTTTAAATTTTGTTCAAGCTCTTCTATTGCTTGTTGATAATCTAAAACATAACCTTCCTTTTCTGAAACAACCGCTATTTGATAATTTGTGTTAATTTTAAAATCCGCGTTTTGCGAAGATTTTTCTAAAAAATGAAAATTATCTTTTAAGATTTTAATTAATTCTTCTTTTTTAAAATCATATTTCATTTCTATTTGTCGTCCATAAATTAAAGCATTCCATTGTTCTTTAATAAAATTAAAATCTTGATAATTTCTGCCTATTTGAAATGCCTGTTGAACTGAATTTTCTAAATCAAATTTTAAAAGATCGCGTGATAAGTCCGGATCTGTCAATCCTATTGCAATTAAATCAATTTTAACAATTTTATCTCCTGAAATAAAAATTAATCCTTTTTGATTAATTTGTTCGGTTATTTCTTTTAAAAGACCTACCGCTTGTTCTTGAGTTTTTCCAGATAAATTTAAATTTCCTATTTTTATTCCGGGATAAATTTTTTGGTTGTAATATACTTCAAAAATCGCAAAAAAAATAAACAAAAACAAAATCAATCCTCCTAAAATGAGGATTAATTTTATCCAAATAGAAAGATTAATTTTTTCTGTTTTTTTTTTAAGAAAATTTATTTTCATTATTTTATTAGGCAACAGTCATCTTCTTATAAAAAGAAGTTATATATTTTTATATAAAAATTATTTTGCCTGCACTTTTATATTAATCGCTTTTGACTTTGTCGCTTTTGGCAAAGTAATGGTTAAAACTCCGTTTTCTAATTCAGCCGCGATTTCTTCGGTTTTTACTTCAACTGGCAAAATAATAGAACGAGAAAAATTTCCCCAATAACATTCTTGATAAAAAAAATCTTCCTTATCAATTTCAAATTCTTGGCGCCTAGAGCCTCGGATGGTAATCATATCGTTATTAATAGAAATATCTATATCTTCCGGTTTAACTCCGGCAATTGTTGATTTTATCACAATATTATCCTTAGTTTGATAAACATCAACTGAGAGCTGTCCATCTTCTTCCAACCATTCATCTTGTTGTGAAGATCTAACTGGTTGTCTTCCTTCTTCCACTTCTTCTGACTCCCCTTTTTCGTCATCGTCGTTTGGATGATTTGTTTGAAAAAGAAATTTCATAATATTTTCTCCCTATTAATTCACAAAATTAGTGAATTAAATTAAAAAATTAAAATTAAAATTTATTTTTCTAAAATTTCATAAACATTTTTAAATAAATTATAATAATCTTCTTCAATTTTTTGATATAATTCATCTAAAAAATCTTCATCATAAGTATGAATAATTTTATTTCTATCGTCTGTTATTTTTAATAACAATTCTGTTTGTTCATCAAAAATCAATTTATTTTTTCTTAATTCTCTAAAACATTCTTTGGGCGAAAAAACGTCTATGCTAAATTTTTCATTCAAAAATACTTTGACAGTTTTCCAACAAAGCTCAAAAGTATATTCAAATCTTTTAATTACAGAATCTCTTATCAGCTCATTTTTTCTTTGATCTAAAGCTTTTTTTTAAAGTCGCTAATGTTTTTTGAAATTCTTTTAATTTTAAGTTTAATGTGTTATCCATAAAATTTTATTATTAAAAATATTTTTCTTAAATTCATTGGATACTTTATTAAAGTTTATAATATCAACAAAATAAGGCAAAGTGGAATTTGTAAACTCTTCTTTTAATTTAATCAATTCTTTATTTTCAACTTTACCAATTACTCCCAAATCAAGATCGCCAAAATGTTCTTTAATCAGAACTAGAACCAAAAATAAAAAACTTCAAATTTTTATTTTGATTAAATTTGTTAATTTTATTTTTTACCATTTGTAAATATTTATCTTTAATCATATTAAACATTTTTATGTTTCACGTCAAATATTATTATGTTAAATAATAAAATGAAATTTGATTATTTTGTGTATACTTACTTAAACACTAAGCTGAGTTATTGATGGTATTTTAAAAATAAATCAATAATTTTTTTTATTTCTTGAAATAAATTTAAATCAATTTTTATTTTTTTAAATTCCCTCTCGTTTAACATTAGCCTTAAAACTTTAATTGCGTTAGTGGAAATATTTAAACTATCTAAATCAATTTCTTTGCATTTTTGACAGAGTAATCCGCCAAATTTAAAACTAAAAACATTTTCATTTGGTTTGATTTTTATTTTACAATGAACGCATTGATATAATTCCGGCGCATAACCCAATAAAGAAAGGAAATGCAAGATAAAATAATAAGTTAAATAATCGCATTGATTGACTGATTTTAATGAAATCGTTTCTAATGTTTTTCTTAATAATCTAAAAATTTTTTCATCTTTAAGATGAACCTTTGTCATTAAGTCCGCTATTTTTAAAATCTGGCTTCCGTGTTTTATTTTTACTAAATCAAATTTTAAATTGCAAAAACTATTTATTGTTTTGCTTCCAATTATTTTATCAAAATTTTTTCCTTTAACAATTATTAAATCAACCAAAGTAAACGGCTCTAAATGTCCAGCCAATTTGCTTTTTATTTTTCTCGTTCCATGAGCTATTGTTTCAATTTTCCCGTAATCTCGTGTATAAATAGTTATTAAACGATCGTTTTCTCTAAAATTTTCCCGCTTTAAAATTATTCCTATTGTTTTGTAAAACATAAAATAAGTAAAATTTAGGAAAAATTTTTACGAAATCCTAATTTCAAAATTCAAATATCAAATCAAATTTAAAATCCAAATAACAAAAAAACAAAAGATAATTTTTGACTTTTAGTCATACTTATTAATTTAATATTTAGATTTTGTCATTTATTGTTATTTTTTAAATCCACAATTTTCAATTGCAATTCTCTATTTCCATTCCATTCATTAACATTAATTTCAAAAACAACGTCAATTTTGTCGTTTATTTTTAATTCTTTTTCTCCAAAACCAAAACCAATCATTTTAACAGGTTTTTGTCGATCATCCGAAACTAATAATTTTAAATGTTTGCCATTTTGACCAAGTTTTTCTAAATTCGCTATTTTTAAATTTTTAATTAAAAATTTTGGCTTGGAATTATCTTTTCCATAAGGTTCAAATTTTTTTAATTCATCAAATAACTCCCAGCTTACTTCGGATAAATTTATTTCCTGATCAATTTTTAAAAAAGGAATTAAGTCTTGATCTAAAATTTCTTTACTGGCTATTTTGCTTAATTTTTCTTTAAAATTTTCTAAATCATTTTCTAAAAAATTAAAAGCAACCGCGCCGCTATGCCCGCCAAAAGAAACTAAAAGATCTTTAACTTTTTCTAAGGCGACGATTAAATTAAAATTGTCCGATCTTCCGGATCCTTTTATTGTTGTTCTTTCTTTATTATCTATTTTTTGTTTTTTAAAAGTCATAGCCATTACCGACCGATTAAATTTTTTGCAAAGTCTTCCAGCCACTAATCCTAAAACTCCTTCTGGCCAATTTTTATTTAAAACAAATAAAATTTTTTGTTTATTGTCCACTTTACCAATTTGTTTTAAAGCTTGCGAAACTATTTCTTCTATTATTTTTTGTCTTTCTTGATTAATTTGATTTAATTCCTCTGCCAATTTTTTTGCCTCTTCTTTATCTTGAGTTTTTAAAAGTTGATAGCTTGTATTAGCGTGATCAAGTCTTCCCGCGGCATTAATTCGAGGGGCAATTTGAAAACCAACATTCCAAGTGTCTAGTTTGTAATTTGAAATTCCTTTCATTTGTTCAGAATTAAAGGTTTGTGATTTATTAGAAATTAAATTAGAACTTAATCCAATTATTTTAATTAATTCTTGAAGACCAATTCGTTTGGTTTTATTTAAAACAATTAATCCGTGTTTAACTAATGTTTTATTTTCTCCCAAAACAGGAACTAAATCTGCTACCGTTGCAATAACCAATAAATCCAAAAGCCATTTTTCAAATCCTTCAAAATTAAATTCATTGCTTGTTTTTTGTTTTTCTTTGAGAAGCGCTTGAGCTAATTTAAAAGCCACTCCTGCTCCGGCTAAATCTTTGAAAGGATATCTGTTGTCTGTTTTGGGATGAATTATCGCAAACGCTTTTGGTATATCTTTTAAAATAGCGTAATGATGATCGGTAATAATTACATCTACATTCTTTTTTTTAGCGTATTCTACGGCTTTTTTATCTTTAATTCCACAATCCACAGTAATAATTAATCCTCCCTGTTTTTTAAATTCTTTAATTTTCTGACACAAAAAATCAATTGCCGGCTCTTTTAATCCATATCCTTCTCTTTCTCGATGAGGAATATAAATTTCAGTTTTTGCTCCCAATTTTTCCAAAGTTTCAACTAATAAAAGCGATCCGCAAATTCCATCGGCGTCATAATCCCCATGAACCATAATCAATTCTTGATTTTGAATCGCTAAAAAAATTCTTTTGATTGCTTTTTTTATTTCAAAAAATAGAAAAGGATCAAGAACATCTTGAGTATAATCTGGATACAAAAATTCATCAATTTGTTCTTGTGTTTTTAACTCTCTGTTAAATAATAATTGTAAAATAATCGGATTGATTTGTGGAAATTGATTTTTTTCTTCTATTGAAATTGGTTTATTAATAATCCAGCGCATAAAATAGAGGCAAAAAAATTTAGGAAAAATTTTTACAAAATTCTAAATTCCAATATTCAATGATATTTAATGAATATCCAATAACCAATAAATCCAAAATCTAATAAACACAATACGAAATTTACTTTACGAAATTTAACCTCGTAAAATTACGAATTATTTTAAACCAAAAATTTCTAAACTTTCTTCAAAATCTTTTTTATTAATCTCGTGTTTCTTAAGAATTTTAATATAATTTTCTGTTTTTGGATTTTCTAAAAACCCACGGCAACCATCGCATTGTAAATTAGATTTTAAACAAACAGCTCCACATCCACCCAAAATTAAAGGACCCAAACATATTTTGCCTTTTTGAAGTAGACATTCATTTTCTTCAAGCTGGCACTCATAACAAACTGGCCTTTGAGAAATTTTTGGAATTTTACCAGCTAATAATTGACAGACAACCCAATAAAATTCATTTTTATTAATCGGACAACCAGGTAATTCAAAATCCACTAACACATAATCCCTTAAAGGTTTAATTTCAAAATTATCAATTTTTTTTGTAAATTGATAAACATTTTTTATTATCTCGTCTTTGTCTTTATAATTTTTCATTTTTGGAACACAACCAAAACAAGCGCAAGTTCCTAAAGCGATTAAAAATTTTGTTTTTTTTCTGATTTCTTTTAATTCTTTTATATTTTCTTTTGTTGTTGGATTACCTTCAATAAAAACAATATCATATTTTTTAATTTTTTCTCTCTCTTTAATTAAAGGAAAATTTTCAACCTTTATATATTTTAAAATATTCAAAAATTCCTCTCCTAAATTTAGCGCTTCCACTTGACACCCGGAACAAGAAGTAAGAGAAAAAATTGCAATTTTTGGTTTTGATTTCATAATTAGAGTATACTATAATTAGTAATATATCATAAAATAAAAACATTAAAATATGAAAACATTAAAATATGAAAACCAGTCAAAAATCATAACCACCTTCTGGAAAGCTAATCACTCTCTTGGTAACATTATCAACTGTAATAATACGAATTTTTTTAAAAAACTACAACCAAACCAAATAATTCTTGCTTTGGGAGTAGAATCAGCTGGCAATTTTTCTATTTACTTTTCTGGGAAAATTTTTTTTTCTGAAAATTTTAACGATCTTTTAAATGAAAAAAATTATAAAAATTTTCAAAAATCTGTTTTGAATTTTTTTAAAAAAAATAAAATAAAACCGACTATTATTTTAACCGATCTTCATCCACTTTATAAAACCACTCTCTTGGGCGAAAAATTAGCCAAAAAATTCAAAACAAAACACATTAAAATCCAACACCACATAGCGCACATTTTCTCCGCAATCGGTGAAAAAATTTTAATTAATAATGTTCAAAAGCTACAAGCTACAAGCTACAAACTACAAGCTAATTTTTTTGGTATTGCTTGCGACGGCACTGGTTATGGATTAGATGGAAAAATTTGGGGTGGAGAAGTGTTTCAAGCGCAAAATGTAAAAATCAAAATACAAAATGACAATGCAAAACGTAAAACAATGAAAAATTCTAAATTTCAAATTCAAAGAATAGGACATTTAGAAAATCAAATTATGATTGGAGGAGATTTGGCGGTGAAAGAGCCAGCAAGAATGTTAATAAGCATATTAACAAAATTCTCAATAGATTCAACAAACTTACCACAAATTTTTAATTTTCAATTTTCAAATAATTCCCAAAATTCTAAATTCAAAATAAAAACAAAAAAACAATTTATATATCAATTTGTAAAAAAATATTACACTAAAAATCAGTTTGAATTGCTTTATAATCAACTTCGGCAAAATTTTAATTGCCAAGAAACTTCAAGCGCTGGCAGAATTTTAGACGCTGTTTCTATCCTTTTAGGATTTTGTAAAAATGAAAGAAATTACAAACACGAACCAATTGATTTGTTGGAAAAAAATTCCACTATTCCATATTACGATTTAAAACCAAAAATTTTTGGCTACAAACTACAAACTACAAACTATAAATTATTAAATACTACTTTTTTATTTGAATATTTAATAAAAAATTTGCATCGTGATAAAAAAAGATTAGCAGCTACCGCGCAACTTTATATTGCCCAAGGATTATATCAAATAATTTTCAATTTTCAATTTTCAACTTTCAAACAAATTCAAAATTCTAAATTTCAAATTCAAAACAAATTACCTATTTTTTTTGGAGGAGGACTGGCAAATAACAAAATTATTTCAAATTACTTAAAATCAAAAAACGTTTATATCAACAAAAAATTTCCTCGCGGAGACGCTGGAATTTCTATTGGACAAATAATGTGGACAAATGCATAATGCCAAATACATATTAGACTCCATAAAGCCTAAAATTATAAAAATTCATTGTAAATATTCTGGTATTAAAAAATTTGTAAATCTTTATGAATATAGATATAAATATAATTATTTGTTAGATAACGATACGTTAGTCAATAATTAACAAATCAACAAACAAATCAATTGTTTAATTCAATAATTAAAAATGCCAATGTGGTTCAAAAAGTTTAAAATAGGATTTTGCATTATATATCAAAATAAAACCATTATTTGCCTTAGGAAAGGCTTTATAAAAAGCTTTAATTATTTAATTTACTTACATAATTTCCTTAACTTTAAGATTAATCTTCTATTTTTATCAGTTTATTTTTAATTAAATACGGTACGCACATTTCTGTTAATTTATTTAAATCCATTTTCCGAATATAATATCCATTCATCCAATTTAATTTCTCAATATCAAAAATAGACGGACTTGTTCTCATATCTTTTATTTCAAATAATTTTATTAATTCCTCCATTGAAAAAATCTCCTCCTCCAAATTTACATTTTGATTTTTGATTTTTGATTTTTTTAGATGCCATCCCATTAAAGCGCAAAAATTAATTAACGCTTCTGGAAGGTAACCTTTTTCTTTAAAATCTTCTACGCTTACATCGCCTTGACGCTTACTTAATTTCCCCCCCTCTTTATTTAAAACAACTGGAAAATGAATAAATTTTGGAATTTTCCAGCCAAAAGATTGATAAAGCAAAACGTTTTTTGGAAACGATGAAATCCATTCATCAGCTCGAGTAACATGAGATATTTCCATTAAATGATCGTCAACCACATTGGCAAATTGATAAGTTGGAATGCCATTTGATTTAATCAAAACATGATCTTCTAAATCTTTTGCTTTAAATTTAATTTCTCCACGTAATTCATCATAAACAATTACCTCGCCTTGTAGAGGTATTTTTTGTCTAATAACAAATTTTTCTCCTGCTTTTATTTTTTGCCCAATTTCTTCTTCGGATAAATCTCTACATTTTTTATCATATCTTGACGGTAATTTTTTACTTTGTTGTTCTTCGCGCTTTTTTTGCAATCGTTCTGGCGTACAAAAACAATGATACGCTTTTTTTGTTTTTAATAATTCTTCTAAATATTTTTTATAAATATCTAAACGCTCACTTTGAATATACGGTCCATACTCGCCTAAATAATTTTGAATTTTGAATTTTGAATTTTGAATGTCTTTAATTTTTTTTTGAGAAATTAAGATTGGTCCCTCGTCAAATTTTATACCAACCCAATTTAAAATTTTTATTAATCCCTTAATCGTTCCTTCAACTTCTCTTTTTTGATCAGTGTCTTCAATTCTTAAAATAAATTTTCCATTTAATTTTTTAGCGATTAAATAAGAAAAAAGAACAGTTCTTAAACTGCCAATGTGCAAAAATCCTGTTGGACTTGGCGCGAACCGAAGCCTAATTTTGTTATTCATAAAATAGAAAGTTAAAAAATGAGAAGTTAGAGGTTAGAGTTAGAATTTAAAATTATAAAAAATAAAAAAATTAAAAATCAAAATGCAAAATGACGGTTAAAAATGTAAAAATGTGAAATAAGTTTATTTTAATTTTACATTACCACGTCCTCACTTTGCCTTGACGCTTAATATAAATATACATCTCACATTCTAACAATGAACTTTTATTTGAGTCTCAATAAATAATACCTTTTCAAGGTATTATTTAAATAATCAATAAATTTATCTGTTG